>NZ_JBISWK010000157.1:0-28031 GCF_044462205.1 Kocuria rhizosphaericola
CCGGCCGCCGAACGCACTTCCGACACGTCCGGACACGCGATCGCCCCACGGAGGGCCGCGGTGGTCCTACTCTGGAGACTATGGCAACGCATCGGCAGGTCCTGCAGTGGCTGGAGAACGAGCTGTTCGACGGCCATCTCGTGCTGGGCCAACAACTGCCCTCGGACCGCGACCTCGCGGCCATCCACCGCGTGTCCCGCAACACCATGCGTGAGGCGCTCAAGACCCTGGAGGCCCAGGGCATCGTGCGGCTGTTCGACGGTCCGCGGAAGTCGATCCTGCCCATGCTGGTGCGGGAGCCCGCGGCCTCCGCGGGCCCCGCGCTGCAGCTGCACATGGCCACCTCCGACTACCCGCTGCGCGACATCGTGCAGACCCGGGTGCTGCTCGAGACGTGGGCCCTGGAGCGCTCGGACCCGGACCATCCGGCCATGGCGGAGCTGCGGGCGCTGCTCGAGCAGATGGCCCGGGACGACCTGTCCCTCAAGGAGTTCCACCACCTCGAGGTGAGCTTCCACATCGCCCTGTGCAAGACCGCCGGCAACTCGGTGGTCTCGGCCCTGATGTCCTCCCTCCGGGACTCGATCTACGAGTACACGATGGCCCTCGTGGGCCACGTGCCCCTGTGGAGCACCACCTCGGAGCGGCTGCGCGCGGAGCACCACGCCATCTACTCCGCCGTGGCGGCCGGTGACCGCGGGCTCGCGTCCCGGCTGGTGGCCGAGCACATCGAGTACCAGTACCGCGAGGCCGGCGTGGACCCCGACCAGGAGCAGCGCACCCCCGGCCCGGCGCCGGACGCGCCCGCCGAGCTCAATCCGCCCGGCGCCGCGGCGGAGCCGCTTGGCCCCGTCCAGGACGAGCCCGACGACGGGCCCACGCAGGTGCCCCGCAGCGCCTGAGGCGCCCGGGGCCGGGCCGAATGCAGCAATTCGCCCCTGAGACGGTAGGGTGTCAGTGAACGTTTGCCCGGCCGTCACCGTCCGCAGGCCGGCACCCCAGGTTCGCGCCTGTCGCGCGGAGTTCCCGGGGAACACCACCGAGACATGAAGATGCGAGGGATCCTATGGGTTCAGTGATCAAGAAGCGCCGCAAGCGGATGTCCAAGAAGAAGCACCGCAAGCTGCTCCGCAAGACCCGTCACCAGCGCCGCAACAAGAAGTGACCCTGCGCTGAGCGCGCCACCGGGGCCGCCGTCCGAACCTGGACGGCGGCCCCGCTGCGTTCCCGGCCCGTCCGCCCCGGGCCGTAGCATGGCTCCATGAGCTCTCCGCGCCCTCCCGCCGTGACCCTTCTCACCCGCCCGGGGTGCCACCTCTGCGTGGCCGCCCGGGAGTCCGTGGACCGGGTCACCACCGAGCTGGGACTGGACTGGGAGGACGTCGACGTCGACGCCGACCCCGAGCTGGCCCGCCGGCACGCCGAGGAGATCCCCGTGGTGCTGGTCGACGGCGTCCCGCGCGACTTCTGGCAGATCGACGAGCGGCGCCTCGCCCGGCTGCTGCGCGAGCGCCTGGCCGGCTGAGCGGCCCGCCGTTTTGGGACCGGCGCGCCCGGTCTGGGACCATGGGAGCCATGCCCTCCTCGACGGTCCATCTGCTGCGCCACGGCCAGGTCCTCAACCCTGACCGCATCGTCTACGGGAGGATGCCCAGCTACGGCCTCACCGAACTGGGCGCGCGGATGGCGGAGGCCGCCGCCGCGGAGTTCGCCCGCCGCGTGAACACCGGCTCGCGCATCGTCCACCTCGTCTCCTCCCCGTTGCAGCGGGCCCGGGAGACGGCCGCGCCCGTGGCCCGCGAGCTGCACCTGCCGGTGCACCCGGACGAGCGCGTCATCGAGGCCCACAACCACTTCGAGGGCCTGCACGTGGACGTCCCCGAGCTGCTGAAGCCCCGGCACTGGCCGCACCTGCGCAACCCCCTGCGCCCCTCCTGGGGGGAGCCCTACCGGCACCAGGTCGCGCGCATGGCGGAGGCCGTGCTGGCCGCCGGGCGCACCGCCGTGGAGCTCGGCGGGGACGGGGCCGAGGCCGTGCTGGTCTCCCACCAGCTGCCGATCTGGCTCACCCGGCGCTCCGCCGAGGGGCGCCCCCTGCCGCACGACCCCCGCCGGCGGCAGTGCAACCTCGCCTCGATCACCTCGCTCGTGTTCGAGGACCTCGACTCCGGCCGGCCGCCCCGGGTGGTCTACAGCGAGCCCGCCGCAGACCTCTACTCAGGGGTCAACCAGCTTCCCGGTTCATAATGACCGGGCGCCGCCGCCCTCCCCGTCCCGTCCAGAGCACCAGGTGATCCGTCCGTGACCTCCCGCCCCTCGCCCTCCTCCCGTCCGTCCCGCCGCCGCGTGCTCTCGCTCGCGGGCCTCTGCGTCCTCGGGCTCGCCCTCGCCGGGTGCACGGAGGAGGACTCCCTGGCCCAGCAGGCGAACTCGGGGGACCAGAAGGGCTACATCGCCGGGGACGGCACGGTCTCGGAGTACCCGCCCGCCGAGCGGGGGGAGCCGGTGCAGTTCTCCGGCACGCTGTTCGACGGCACGACCCTCTCCGCCGAGGACCTGCGCGGCCGGCCCGCCCTGCTCAACTTCTGGTACGCCGGGTGCGCCCCTTGCCGAGTCGAGGCCCCCGACCTCCGCGAGCTCGCGGAGCGGTTCGAGGGGCAGGCCGCCTTCTACGGCGTGAACCTGCGCGACGAGCGGGCCACCGCCCAGGCGTTCGAGCGCACCTTCGAGATCCCGTACCCCTCCTTCGAGGACAAGGACGGGGGAGTGCTCATGGCGCTGAGCGCCTACGTGCCGCCGCAGGCCGTGCCCACCACGCTCGTGCTCGACGCCCAGGGGCGGGTGGCCGCCCGCATCCTCGGCATCGCGGACCGCTCCGTGCTCGAGACCCTCCTCGAGGACACGGTGGCCGAAGCGGCATGACGGCAGGCAATCCCTTCGCCGAGATCGTCCTCGACGGCTCCCTCCTCGTCGCGCTGCCCGTGGCGCTGATCGCGGGCCTCGTCTCCTTCGCCTCCCCGTGCGTGCTGCCCCTCGTGCCCGGCTACCTCGGCTACGTCACCGGCCTGACGGGCGCGGACCTGCAGGAGCAGCGGCGCGGCCGCGTGCTCGCGGGGATCACGCTGTTCGTCCTCGGCTTCTCCGCCGTCTTCCTGGTGATGTCGGTGCTGCTGGCCCAGCTGGGCGCCTACGCCTGGTTCCTGGGGCAGAACTGGATCACCGTGGTCCTCGGCGCCCTCGTGGTGCTCATGGGCATCGTGTTCCTCGGCGGGGTCTCCTTCTTCCAGCGGGACCGCAAGATCGAGCGCCGCCCTCCGCCCGGACTCTGGGGGGCCCCCCTGCTCGGCGTGACGTTCGGCCTCGGCTGGGCGCCGTGCATCGGTCCCACCTTCGCCGCCGTGCAGGCGCTCGTCTACGTGGACGGCGCCTCGACCGGCAAGGCCGCCGTTCTCACGGTCGCCTACTGCCTGGGCCTGGGCGTCCCGTTCCTGCTCCTGGCCCTGGCCCTGCGCCGGGGCATGGGCGCCATGGGCTTCTTCCGCCGGCACCGCCTCGGCATCCAGCGCGCCGGCGGCGGTCTGCTCGTGCTCGTCGGCCTGCTCATGGTGACGGGCGCGTGGACCGCGTTCGTCTCGTGGGTGCAGGCCGAGCTCGTCACCGACTGGGTGATGCCGATCTGAGCACCTCCGAGACCCGGCCCGTCACCGACAACAGAAAGGCCGGCATGAGCACCGCAGCGCCACCGTCGTCGTCGGGCGCCTCGTCCCCGGACCCGTCCGGGCGGCTGACCCCGGACGTCGAGCTCCCGGCCCTCGGTCCCCTCGGCATGGCCCGGTGGGCCTGGACGCAGCTGACCAAGATGAACACCGCCCTGTTCCTGCTGCTGCTCCTGGCGGTCGCCGCGGTGCCGGGATCGATCTTCCCGCAGCGGATCCAGGACCCCGCGGCGGTCCAGGACTACATCGACAACAACCCCGTCCTGGGGGAGTGGCTGGACCGGGTGCAGCTGTTCGACGTCTTCTCGTCGGCGTGGTTCTCCGCGATCTACATCCTGCTGTTCGTCTCCCTCGTGGGGTGCGTCCTGCCGCGCGCGGCCAAGCACTGGCGGGCGTGGCGGGCCGAGCCCCCGCGCACCCCGCGGCGGCTCGAGCGGCTGCCCGAGCACCGCTCCCTCACCCTCGGCGGGCGCGACGGCGCCGAGGCGCCGGCCCCGGACGACGTCGTCGCCGAGGCCGCCCGGCTGCTCAGACGGCGCGGCTACCGGGTGGCGGTGCAGGACGCCGGCTCGGCCGCCCCGTCGGTGGCCGCCGAGCGCGGCATGTGGAAGGAGGTCGGCAACGTCGTCTTCCACCTGGCCCTGCTGGGCGTGCTGGTGTCCGTGGCCGTCGGTTCCCTCTTCGGCTACAAGGGCCAGCGGGTGGTCGTGGAGGGCGAGTCCTTCGTCAACACGCTCATCGGCTACGACTCCTTCACCCCCGGCACCAACTACGACGCCGACTGGCTCGAGCCCTTCTCGGTGCGGCTCGACAGCTTCGAGGCCGTCTTCAACCGCGACACCACCGACCCGCGCAGCTACGGGGCGCCCCTGGACTTCACCGCGGAGGTCACGGTGCAGGACGAGCCCGGCGCCGAGCCGCGGCAGGAGGTCCTGAAGGTGAACCAGCCGCTGAACGTGAACGGCGTGAAGAGCTACCTCGTGGGCAACGGCTACGCCCCGGTCGTCCGGGTGACCGACGGCAACGGGGACGTCGCCTTCGAGGGGCCCGTCGTGACCGTCCCCTCCGACGGCGTCTACACGTCCTCGCTCGTGCTCAAGGTCCCGGACGCCCGCCCCGACCAGCTCGGCCTCGTGGGGCTGCTGCTGCCCACCGCCGTGGGCGGGGAGGGCGAGATGCCCCGCTCGGTGGACCCGGGCCTCGCCAACCCCCGGCTGATCCTCTCCGCTTACCACGGCGACCTCGGCCTGGACAGCGGCGAACCGCAGAACGTGTACGTGCTCGATGTCGAGCCGCTCACCGAGCTCAACGCCATGACCAACGAGAACGGCGCCATCACGCTCGACGCCGCGAACCCCGTGTACGAGCTGCCCGAGGGCAAGGGCGCGGTGGAGTTCCTGGACGTCAAGCGGTACGTGGGCCTGGACATCCACTACGACCCCGGCAAGACGGGCGCGTTCGTCTCCTTCGTGGCAGCGTTCACGGGCCTGCTCATGTCCCTGTTCATCGCCCGGCGCCGCGTCTGGGTGCGGGCGGGGGAGGATGTCGACGGGGACGGCCGGCCGTGCACGGTGCTGGAGTACGGGCTGCTGGCCCGCGGCGAGGACCCCCGGCTCGCCGCCGAGGCCGAGCGGCTGGACCGGCTGTGGACCGAGCGGTGGCAGGACGCCGGCGTACGGGACACGGACAGCACGACAACGATCACGACCACGAGAACGACCACGGCGGCGAGCAGCACGGTGCGGGCCGGCGGCAGCCGGCCGGACGCCGGACCCGACGCCCGGGCCGGCCACGAGTGAGAGGATGGGCGGCATGACCGTCAACGAGACCCTGGGCGCCTGGAGCGAGCTGTTCATGCTCCTGGCGGCCATGACCTACCTGGTCGCCTTCGTCGCCTTCGCGTGGGACGTGGCGTCCCACTCCAAGACCCTGCGCGGGGTCGAGGGCCACGAGGAGCGCGAGCTCGTCGGGGCCTCCGCGGCGACCTCGCGGGACGCGGCGGAGCCCGCCGACTCCCGGGCCGGCCACGGTGCGGGCCACCGCGGGCGCGGCTACCGCACGAGCGCCAGCTCCGTTCTGGCCGGGCACGTGGCCGACGAGGAGATGCGCTACACCGGCGAGCGCCGTCCCGCCGCCCGCGTGGCCGTGGCCGTCATGGTCCTGGGCTTCGCCGTGCACACCGTCGCCGTGCTCAGCCGGGCCTTCGCGGCCGGACGGGTGCCGTGGGGCAACATGTACGAGTTCTGCACCACGGGCGCCCTGGTCGTCGCGGGCGTCTTCCTGCTGTCCCTGCTGGCCCGGGACCTGCGCTTCGTGGGCTCCCTGGTGAGCGGGCTCGTGGTGATCATGCTCTGCGCGGCCACCATCGGCTTCCCCACCCCGGTGGGGCCGCTGCAGCCCGCGCTGCAGTCCTGGTGGCTGGTGATCCACGTGTCCATCGCCGTGGCCGCTTCCGGGATCTTCACCATCACGTTCGCCATGGCCGTCCTGCAGCTGCTGCAGGCCCGGCGGGAGCGGGCGATCCTGTCCGGGGAACGGCCCGGCGCGGGCTTCCTCGCCATGGTCCCGTCCTCCCAGGCGCTCGAGAACCTGTCCTTCCGGCTCAACGCGGTCGGGTTCGCGTTCTGGACCTTCACCCTGGCCGCCGGCGCGATCTGGGCCGAGCAGGCCTGGGGCCGCTACTGGGGCTGGGACACCAAGGAGGTCTGGACCTTCGTGATCTGGGTGGTCTACGCCGCCTACATGCACGCCCGCGCCACGCGGGGGTGGACCGGCAACCGGTCGGCCTGGCTCTCGATCGTCGGCTACCTCTGCGTCATCTTCAACTTCACCGTGGTCAACACGGTCTTCCCCGGCCTGCACTCCTACTCCGGGGTCTGACCCCGGTCCGTGCCGGAGCACGACGAAGGGCCCGCACCTCGGTGCGGGCCCTTCGTCGTGCTCCGGTCCCGCGGCCGGACGTCGTGGGCGGGAGGTGCCCTGCGGACACCGGGGCGCGGGCCGCCGTGGCCGGGGAGCTGTCGTGCAGGAGCTGTCGTGCAGGAGCGGTCGTGCGGGACGACTCGTTCCGGGCCGTCCGGTCGGCGCCGGGCGCCCGGGGTCAGTCGTGCGGGGGCCGGTTGCCCGGTGAGCCGTCGGAGGGCCCGTCCGAACGGCCCGCGGAGGAACCGCCGGAGGGCCCGTCGTCGGGGTGCTCGCCGGGACCGTCCTCCGGCCCGGTCTCCCCGGCCGCGTCCGGCCCGCCGTTGCGCCGCAGCTCCTCCTCCCACTGCCGGAGCTTCTCGGCCTTCTCCTGCTGCCGGCGGCGCTCCTCGAGGTTGCGCAGGAACTGGGGGTCGTCGTCGGGTCCCCTGCCGCGCACAGGACGTGACGACTCGGCGGTGCCCTTGGGGCGCCCGAGGAACAGCCACAGGACGGCGCCGACGAGCGGGAGGAGGAGGATCACCGCGATCCAGCCGCCCTTGCGGAGACCGCGCATGTCGGCGCTGTCGGTCCGGGCGCACTCGATGAGGGAGTAGACGATGACGCCCACCGCGAGTGCGGCCGCGCCGATGATGAGGATGGCTCTGCCCATGCCGACAATCGTAGGGGTGTTGCCTGGACGCCAGCTCAGCGCCCCGGAGAGTTCTTCCAGGTGGCCCCGCTAGACTGGGCGGGTGAATTTCCTGAAGTACTCCCTGCTCCGGTTCGCGCTGCTCGTGCTGGCCTTCCTGCTCAGCATGTGGCTGGGCGTGGGCCTGGTGCTGTCCGGGGTCGCCGCGGTGGCGATCTCCTTCGCGGTCTCCTACTTGTTCTTCCCGCGCCTGCACGCCGCCGCGGGGGAGGAGTTCCACCGCTGGTTCGCCCGGGCGCCGAAGCCCCGCAACCGGGTGGCGCTCGAGGACCAGGAGGTCGAGGACGCCTACGTGGACCGGCGGCTGCGCGAGGACGGCCGCGAGGTCTGAGCCCTCGTCGGGGGACTCACCACTGGCGCAGCAGCACCGCCAGCAGGAAGAGCACGGCCCAGCCCACGTTGAGCACCCCGCACTGCCGGAGCACGGGGACGAGCTGGCGCCGGTCCTGCACCCGCAGCACCGTGGCGACGGGCGCCCACGCCAGCGGCACGAGCAGCAGCACGAGGAGCATCCACGGGTTGTAGGGCACCAGGAACAGCACCAGCGCGAGCGCCACGGCGATCTCGGCGGTGAACACCACCCGTGCCAGCGGGTCGCCCAGCCGCACGGCCAGGGTCCGCTTGCCGGCCTCCCGGTCCCCGGGCAGGTCCCGGATGTTGTTGGCCATCAGCAGGGCGGTGGCGATCAGACCCGTGGACAGGGCCGCGATGAACGCCTCGAGGTTGAGGGTGCCGGCCTGGGTGAGCGTGGTGCCGAGCACGGCCACGAGCCCGAAGTAGACGAACACGAACAGGTCCCCGAGCCCGCGGTACCCGTACGGGCTCCGCCCGCCGGTGTAGCCCCACGCCGCGAGAACGGCAGACAGGCCGACGGGGATGAACCACCACTGGCGGCTCAGCACCACCAGGACCGCGCCGGCGAGCGCGGCGAGGCCGAAGCACAGCAGGGCCGCCGAGAGCACCTGCCTCGGGGCGGCGGCCCCGGAGCCGGTGAGGCGCAGGGGACCCACCCGGTCGTCGTCGGTGCCCCGGATGCCGTCGGAGTAGTCGTTGGCGTAGTTCACGCCGATCTGCAGGAAGAGGGCGACCAGCAGGGCGAGCACCGCGCGGAGCAGCTCGAAGGAGTGCAGGGCCTGGGCCGCGGCGGAGCCGGCCACCACGGGGGCGAGGGCCATCGGCAGCGTCCGGAGCCGGGCCCCCTCGATCCACTGTGCTGGCGTGGCCACGGGCTACCTCCGTCGGGAACGACCTCGCGCGGGGCGCGGGGTGCGGGTCGGGGGCCGCGGTGGGGGTCCGGGGCCGCGGACCATTGTGCCACGGACCCCGTTCCGGCCCGGGCCTCAGCCGAGCAGCCGGCCCACGGCCGCGCGGTCCGGCTTCCCGGTGGGCAGCAGGGGAAGCTCGTCGGGCCACACCCAGCGCCGGGGCACCGCGGCGGCGCCGTGCCGGGCGCGCACCGCTTCCTCGAGCTCGGCGCGCAGGTGCTCCCGGTCGGTGCCGGGGGCCGCGACGACGGCCGCGCCCACCGCCTGCCCCCACTCGGTGTCCCGCACGCCCAGCACCATGGCCTGGCGCACCGCGGGGTGCTCCGTCAGCACGGCGGTCACGAGTCCCGCGGCGATCTTGACCCCGCCCGTGTTCACGACGTCGTCAACCCTCCCGTGCACCGTGAGCACGCCGTCGGGGGAGAGCTCGCCGAGGTCGTCCGTGCGGTACCAGCGGGTCCCGGCGGTCTCCCGGAAGTGCCGCGCGGTCTGCTCCGGGTCCCCGGCGTAACCGGCGGCGACCACGTCCCCGCCGAGCCAGATCCGGCCCGGACCGGCCGGGGCGAGGGCCCCGGGGCCCGGGGCGTCGTCGTCGGTCCCCGACGTCCCCACGTGCACGGAGACGCCGTCCAGGGGCACGCCGTCGTAGACGCAGCCCCCGCACGTCTCGGACATCCCGTAGGTGGGCACCACCTGCACGTCCGCGGCCCGGGCGGCCGCGAGCAGGCGCGGGGGAGCGGCCGAGCCGCCGAGCAGGATCGCGGAGAAGCTCTTCAGCGCGGAGACCGCGTCCCCGTTGCGCACCCCGGACGCCGGTTCGAGGATCCGCTGCAGCTGGGTGGGCACGAGCGAGGTGTAGCGCACGGGGTCCTCCAGCTCCTCGGCCGCGGCCGCGAAGGCCTCCGGGGTGAAGCGGGCCGCCGGGTCGAGGACCACGGGCACCGTCCCGGCGTAGAGGGAGCGCACGAGCACCTGCACCCCCGCCACGTAGTGGACGGGCAGCGCGAGCAGCCACTGGCCCACCCCGCCGGTGCGCACCGCGGTGGCCATCGAGGACGCCGCGAGCGCGTCCCGGGTGAGGACCGTGCGCTTGGCGCGGCCGGTGGACCCGGACGTGCGCACGACGACGGCGGGACCCTCGCGCCCCAGCGCGCGGGTCAGCGGGGACAGCAGCCGCAGGGGGTCGCCGGGCACGGGCCCGTCGAGGACCACGGCGTCGCCGGGGACGATCAGCTCGGCCATCGAGGCCACCGCCCTAGAAGTAGTAGGGGAAGCCGGACCAGTCCGGATCGCGCTTGCCCAGGAACGCGTCCCGGCCCTCGACGGCCTCGTCGGTCATGTAGGCCATGCGGGTCGCCTCGCCCGCGAAGACCTGCTGGCCGACCATCCCGTCGTCGGGCAGGTTGAAGGCGAACTTCAGCATCCGGATCGCCTGCGGGGACTGGGCGGCCACGTCCCGGGCGGCGGCGATCGCCGCGTCCTCGAGCCCGGCGTGCGGGACGACCTCGTTGACCGCGCCCATCTCGTGCATCCGCTGCGCGTCGTACTCCCGGGCGAGGAAGAAGATCTCGCGGGCCGCCTTCTGCCCCACCTGCCGGGCGAGCAGCGCGGAGCCGTAGCCGGCGTCGAAGGAGCCGACGGTGGCGTCCGTCTGCTTGAACTTCCCGTGCTCCCGGGAGGCGATGGTGAGGTCGCAGACCACGTGCAGGGAGTGCCCGCCGCCCGCGGCCCAGCCGGGGACGGCGGCGATGACCACCTTGGGCATGGTGCGGATCAGGCGCTGCACCTCGAGGATGTGCAGCCGCCCGGCGCGGGCCGGGTCGATGCTCTCGGCGGTCTCCCCTTCGGCGTAGCGGTAGCCGTCGCGGCCGCGGATGCGCTGGTCCCCGCCGGAGCAGAAGGCCCAGCCGCCGTCCTTGGGGGAGGGCCCGTTGCCGGTGAGGACCACCGCGCCCACGTCGGAGCTCATCCGGGCGTGGTCCAGCGCGCGGTAGAGCTCGTCGACCGTGCCGGGCCGGAAGGCGTTGCGCACCTCCGGGCGGTCGAAGGCGATCCGCACCCACGGGAGGTCCCGGACGACCGCCCCGTCCGGGCCCCGCTCCACGCCGCGGTGGTAGGTGAGGTCCTGCAGGTCCTGGAAGCCCTCGACCGTCCGCCACTGCGCGGGATCGAAGAGCTCCGAGACCTGCTCGGGGAGGTCGCTGCCGGTGGTCGGGGTGGAGTCAGTCACGTCCTCGAGTCTACGTGCGGCGCTCGCCCGGGGGCGGCGCCGGAGCGAGCGCTGCCGCCGCGCGGGACTCAGACGCCGGGACCTGGCTAAACTCGGAGGATGGCTGAGACCCGGACGACCACTCTGCACACCACCCGCGTCGGGGACGAGGGGGATCCCGTCGTCTTCCTGCACGGCCTGTTCGGCCGGGGCAAGAACTTCACCCGGATCGCCAAGGACCTCCAGCCGGACTTCCGGAGCCTGCTGGTGGACCTGCCCAACCACGGCCGGTCCGAGTGGACGGACCGGGTGGACTACGAGCAGATGGCGGACTCCGTGGCCGAGACCCTGCGGAACGACTTCGCCTCGGCGGGACCGGTCGCCGTCGTCGGGCACTCCCTCGGCGGCAAGGTGGCCATGGTGCTGGCGCTGCGGCACCCGGACCTCGTCTCCCGGCTCGTCGTGGTGGACATCGCGCCCACCCGGGCCGGCGGCGGGGAGGGCGAGTTCGCGCACCTGCTGGACAGCCTCGCGGCCGTGGACCTGACGGCCGTCGAGCGCCGCTCGGACGCGGACGAGGCCCTCGAGGAACCCATCCCGTGGGACACCACCCGGAGCTTCCTGCTGCAGAACCTGCGCAGCGGCAAGGAGGGGTTCTCCTGGGAACCGAACCTCGAGCTGCTGCGGTCGAGCCTCGACACCATCGGCGGCTTCCCCGACACCGGGGACGCCGTCTACGAGGGGCCGGTGCTCTGGGTCGCCGGCGGGCGCTCGGACTACGTCCGCGACGAGCACGCTCCGGTCATGCGCAGCCTGTTCCCCCGAGCGCACCGGGTGACGATCCGCGAGGCCGGCCACTGGGTCCACTCCCAGGAGCCGGAGAAGTTCGTCGAGGTGCTGCGCGGGTTCCTGGCGCACACCGGGCCCTGACCGTCTTCCGCGGCCGTCACACGGCCGTTCCGGACGGTGGCCGGCGGCTGCCGCTCCCGGACCGCCGCGGCCGGCCCCGCGGCGGTGCGAGACTGGGACGATGAGCTCCGTTCCCTTCGACCTCGCCCGGATAGGCGCCGGACTGCCGGTCGCCGGGGTGCTCGACGAGCTCCGCGCGGCGCTCGCCGGCGGCGTCGCCGTGGTGCAGGCCCCGCCCGGGACCGGCAAGACCACCCTCGTGCCCCCGCTGGTCGCCGATCTGCTGCACGAGCGCGCCGCCGGTTCCGGGTCCGGCAGGGTTGTCGTCAGCCAGCCCCGCCGGGTCGCCGCGCGCTCGGCGGCCCGCCGGCTGGCGCACCTGGCCGGGACCCGGGTGGGCGAGCTCGTGGGCCACACGGTGCGCGGCGACCGGAGCACCGGGGCCCGCACGCTCGTCGAGTTCGTCACGCCCGGGGTGCTCCTGCGCCGGCTGCTGCAGGACCCCGGGCTGACCGGGGTGGGCGCCGTGGTCCTCGACGAGGTGCACGAGCGCGGGCTCGAGTCCGACCTGCTCGTCGGCCTGCTGGCCGAGGTCCGGCAGCTGCGCGAGGACCTGGTGCTCGTGGCGATGTCCGCGACCCTCGACGCACCGCGCTTCGCCGGCCTGCTCGGCGAGGGCGCACCGGCACCGGTCGTCGACTGCCCGGCGGCCCTGCACCCGCTCACGGTCCGCTGGACCCCGGCACCCGTCCGGCGCACCGACGATCGCGGGGTCACCCGCCCGTTCCTCGACCACGTCGCCCGGACGGCGGCCGAGGCCCACGCGCAGGCCCTGACCCGGGACGGCGCGACGGACGCGCTCGTCTTCGTCCCCGGGGCGTGGGAGGTCGCCCAGGTCGCCCGCCGGCTGCGGGAGACCTGCCGGGGGACCGAGGTGCTCGAGCTGCACGGCCGGGTCGGAGCCGCCGAGCAGGACCGGGCGACCTCGGGACGCCGGCCGGGGGACCCTCCCCGCCTGGTCGTCTCCACGTCCCTGGCCGAGTCCTCCCTGACGGTGCCGGGCGTGCGCCTGGTGGTCGACTCCGGTCTGTCCCGGGAGCCGCGGCGCGACGCCGGCCGCGGCATGACGGGCCTGGTCACGGTCGCGGCCTCCCGGGCCTCGGCCGAGCAGCGGGCGGGCCGCGCCGCCCGGCTCGGGCCCGGGGAGGTCGTGCGCTGCTACGACGAGCGCACCTGGGCCGCGATGCCCCGCCACCTGACCCCCGAGCTCGCGGCCGCCGACCTCACGGGCGCCGCCCTGCTGCTCGCCTGCTGGGGCGCCCCCGGCGGACAGGGCCTGCCCCTGCCGGACCCGCTGCCCGCGGCGGCCCTGGCCGACGCCCTCGCGGTGCTGCGCGGACTCGGCGCGCTCGACGACGAGGGCCGGGCCACCGTCACCGGCCGGCTGCTCGCCGCGGTGCCCGTGGACCCGCGGCTGGCCCGCGGCCTGCTCGACGGCGCCCGCGCCGTGGGCGCCCGGCCGGCGGCCGAGGTCGTCGCGATGGTCTCGGACGACCACCGCCCGCCCGGCGGGGACCTGTCCCGCCTGCTCGCCGACCTTCGCTCCGGACGGGCCCCGGACGCCCGCCGCTGGGCGGAGGAGGCCCGCCGCCTCGAGCGGCCGGCCACGGAACCGGAGTCTCCCGGAGCGCCGCCGCCGGGGGCCGGCGAGGTCCCGGCCGGGCTCGTGACCGGCGCCGTCGTGGCGCTGGCCCTGCCGGAGCGGGTCGCCCGGAAGGTGGGGGACACGTACCTGCTCGCCTCCGGGACCCGCGCGGGCCTGGCTCCGGGAAGCGCCCTGGCGGGTCACGAGTGGCTCGCCGTCGCCGACGTCACCCGGGCGTCGGGACAGGCCGCCGCCGGCACCGGCGCGGTCGTGCGCGCCGCTGCGGCGCTCGACCGTCCCCTCGCCGAGCGCTGCGCCGAGCACCTGCTCACCGACGAGGTGCGCACCCGGTTCGCGAACGGGCGGGCGAGCGCCCGCCGGGTCCGCGCGCTCGGGGCGATCGAGCTGTCCTCGACCCCCGTCCGGCCCACCCCGGCGGCGGCGCGGGCGGCCGTGCGCGAGGCCCTGGCCGAGCAGGGCCTCGGCCTGCTCGGCTGGTCGGACGGCGCCGACCGGCTCCGGCGGCGGCTCGCGCTGCTCCACCACCGGCTCGGGGACCCCTGGCCCGACGTGGCCGAGGCCGCCCTGCTCGAGCGTCTCGACGAATGGCTCGCCCCCGAGCTCGACGCCCTCGCCGGCGGCGCCCGGGTCGACCTCGCGGCGCCGCTGCGGAGGCTGCTCCCGTGGCCCGGGGCGGCCCGCCTCGACGAGCTCGCGCCCGATCGGCTGACCGTGGCCAGCGGGTCGCGGGCCCGGATCGACTACCCGGCCGCCGACGACCCCGCCGGACGCCCGGTGGTCAGCGTCAAGCTGCAGGAGTGCTTCGGGTGGGCGGCGTCCCCGACGGTCGCCGAGGGCCGGGTCCCGGTCCTCTTTCACCTGCTCTCCCCCGCGGGGCGGCCGCTGGCCGTGACCGACGACCTCGCCTCGTTCTGGTCCGGCCCCTACGCCCAGGTGCGCGCCGAGATGCGCGGCCGCTACCCGAAGCACCCCTGGCCCGAGGATCCCTGGACCGCGCCCGCGACCGCCCGCACCGCGCCCGCGACCGCCCGCACCGCGCGCCGCTCCTGAGCCCCGGGCCGGGCTCGGCGGGTGGCGTCCGCGTGTGATCTGCGTTACGGTGGGGTCACCGCACTTGCCGAGCGCGTTGATCCAGCGCGCACGGACCGGTTCGCCCACCTCGCGATCCCCGGCCCGAGGCACGCACCGGCCGGACCCCCGCGACGCGATCGTTCCCGCGGGCCCGGGACCGGTCACGGTTCCGCCGGGCAGCGTCTGCCCTCACAGCACGGATGCCCCGGCACGCTCTTGCACCGCAGCACGCTGCACCTCACGGAGAACGGGTACGCCCTCATGACTGCCACCTCGATCGAGACCTCGTCGACGACCCCGACCACCTCGTCCCTGCCGGTGGTTCCCCGGCCCGCCGCTCCCGCGGTCGGCCCGGAGCTCGCCCGCTCCTGGCTGCTCGTCAACGGCGCCCAGGTCGAGCGGTTCGCGGCGGCCCGGGCGAGCGCGGCCGACGTCGTGGTCCTGGACATCGAGGACTCCGTGGCGCCCAAGGACAAGGAGCGGGCCCGCCGCAACGTCATCAGCTGGCTGGACGCCCGGGACGAGAACGGCGAGCAGCACCACGCGTGGGTGCGGGTCAACGGCTTCGGCACCCAGTGGTGGGAGGAGGACCTCCGGGCCCTCGCCGGGGTCCGCGGCCTCGACGGCGTCATGCTGGCCATGGTCGAGTCCCCCGAGCACGTCACCCGCACCGCGGAGCTGCTCAAGGACACGAGGATCGTCGCGCTCGTGGAGACGGCCCGCGGCGTGCAGCACCTGCAGGCCATCGCCGGCGCCCGCTCAACGTACCGCCTCGGCTTCGGCCTGGGCGACTTCCGGCGCGACACCGGCTTCGGGGAGAACCCCATGACGCTGGCCTACACGCGCTCGCAGTTCACCATCGCCTCCCGGGCGGCCAACCTCCCCGGGCCCATCGACGGGCCCGCGGTCGGGGCGCTCGGCCCCAAGCTCGCCGAGGCCACGTCCGTGACCCTGGAGTTCGGCATGACGGGCAAGCTGTGCCTCATGCCGGAGCAGACCGCCACGGTCAACGAGGGCCTGAGCCCGTCGCTGTCCGAGCTGTCCTGGGCCACCGAGTTCCTCCAGGAGTTCGACGCCGACGGCGGGGAGATCCGCAACGGCTCCGACCTGCCGCGGCTCGCCCGCGCCAAGAAGATCCTGGGCCTGGCCGGTGCCTTCGGCCTGAGCATTCCCGAGGGCTACGACGTCCACTTCGAGGCGCCGACCGACACGTACCACTGCTGATCCGGTGGTGAGGGGCCGGCCCCCGGCCCCCTCGCGCGGGAGCGCACCCCCTCCCCGCGCGTCCGACGGACCGGTGGGTGCCGTGCAGACACGGCGCCCACCGGTTCTTCCGTGTCCGGGCCGCCCCGCCCGGTCTGTGCCGGCCAGGGGCGGCCGGACTACATTGGGGGCGTGCAGACTCCGCGCCCCGCCCCGCTGCCCCCGGCGTCCCGGCCGCCCCACCGGTGGCCGAGGACGGCGGTCTCGGCCGCCCTCTCCGCCGGCCTCCTCGCCACCGGCTGCTCGGTGCTCGCCCCCGACGGCGGACGGGAGGCCGCCGAGCAGGTCGCCGCGGCACTGAGCGCGGGCAGCGTCGCGGAGCTGTCCTTCGGCGACGTCGACGGTGCCTCCGCCCAGGAGCAGTACGAGCAGGTCGTCGCGGGCCTCGGCGAGGCCGCCCCGGCCGTCGAGGTCTCCGGGGTCGAGGACGCCGGGGCGGAGGGGCGGCGCGAGGCCACCCTGTCCTGGTCGTGGGACCTCCCGGGAGCGGAGCAGGACTGGGTGTACGACTCGGTCCTTCCGCTGGTCCGGGCCGGGTCCGGTGACTGGGTCCCCGAGTGGTCCCCGGCCGTGGTGCGGCCGGGCCTCGAGGAGGGGGAGGCCCTGCGCGCCCGCACGGTGGCCGCGGACCGCGGGGACATCCTCGGGGCGGACGGCGAGACACTGGTGACGGAGCGGCCGATCCGGCGGGTCGGCATCGACCGGTCGAGGCTGGGGGGCGCGGACCCCGGCGAGGCGGCGCGCCGGCTCGCCGCGGTCGTGGACATCGACGCCGACGCGTACGCCGAGGCCGTCGAGCAGGCCGGGCCCGAGGCGTTCGTCGAGGCCCTGCCGCTGCGGGAGGAGGCCTTCCGGGCGCTGGACGCGCAGCGGATGGAGGCGGTCCCGGGGCTGCTGGTGGTCGAGGACGAGATGCCCCTGCCCCCGTCCCGCGGCTTCGCCGCCGACCTCCTGGGCGGCGTGGGCGAGGCGACGGCCGAGGACGTGGCCGACTCCGGCGGGGAGCTCGCCGCCGGGTCGGCGACCGGGCGCGGGGGAGTGCAGGAACGCTTCGACGAGCGGCTGCGCGGCACACCCGGCGTCGTCGTCGAGGAGGTCGTGGCCGGTGACGACGACGGCGTGCGGCCGGCCGCCGGTGAGCCGCTGTTCGAGGTGCCGGCGCAGGCCGGCGAGCCGGTCGCGGTGACCCTGGACCGCGGGCTCCAGGCCACCGCGGAGGAGCTGCTGGCCGGGATCGAGTCCCCGTCCGCGGTCGTGGCGGTCCGGCCCTCCACGGGCGAGCTCGTCGTGTCGGCCAACGGGCCGGGCTCCGAGGGCTACTCCACCGCGCTGCTCGGCCAGTACGCGCCCGGCTCCACCTTCAAGGTCGTCACGGCCCTGGGGATGCTCCGGAAGGGCGACACCCCCGGGACGGTCGTGCAGTGCCCGCCGTCCACGACCGCGGCGGGCGTGCGGATCGACAACGTCGAGTCCTATCCGGCCGAGTTCACGGGGTCGATCACCCTCACCGAGGCCCTCGCCCACTCCTGCAACACCAGCTTCGTGGACCAGCACGACCGGATCGGCCAGGCGGAACTGGCCCGGCCCGCGGCCGCGCTCGGGATCGGGGTCCCCGCGGAGCTGCCCGTGCCCGCGTTCTGGGGCGAGATCCCCCAGGAGGAGCCACCGCCCCAGCACGCCGCCGCGATGTTCGGGCAGGGCCGCACGCTCGTGTCCCCGCTGAGCATGGCGAACCTCGCCGCCTCGGTCGCCGCCGGGGAGCTCGTCACCCCCCGCCTCGTCAGCACCGAGGGCCTGCACGACGACGCCGCGGCCGCACCCGGCCCCGAGGAGCCGCTGACCGCCGAGGAGGCGGAGCAGCTGCGCACCATGATGCGGGCCGTCGTCTCCTCCGGGCACCTGGGCGTGCTCCAGGAGCTCGAGCCGGACACCGCGATCGGCAAGACCGGCACGGCCGAGTTCGGCGACGAGGACCCGCCCCGGACCCACTCCTGGGTGATCGCCGAGCACGAGGACCTCGCCGTGGCGGTCTTCGTGGAGGACGGCGACCTGGGCTCGGTGACCGGCGGACCCATCATGCGCGACTTCCTGGCCGCGGCGGCCTCCGCGTCCCGCGCCGGCTGAGGACCGCCGGCGCCCGCGTCCCCCTTCCGCCCCTGGCGCCGCCGGACCAGGATGGGAGCACACCGTCCGCAGCCGCGGGCCGCCGAACCCGTCAGGAGTCCCCGTGACCGTGCCCACCGCTCCCGCGAGAACCAAGATCGGCGTGGTCGGCGCCGGGTCCGTCGGCTCGTCCCTGGCGTACGCGGCCCTCATCAAGGGCGTCGCGCAGGAGGTGGCCCTCTACGACCTCGCCGGGGACCGGGTCCGCGCCGAGGGCCTGGACCTGGCCCACGGGGCCATGTTCACCCCCAGCTCCCGGGTGACCGGCTCCGACGACGTCGCCGTGCTCGCCGGCTCGGACGTCGTCTTCGTGACCGCCGGGGCCAAGCAGCGGCCCGGCCAGACCCGGATGGAGCTGGCGGGCGCCAACGCGTCGATCCTCGAGTCGCTGATGCCGCGGCTCGTGGAGCAGGCCCCCGAGGCCGTGTACGTGCTGGTGACCAATCCCTGCGACGTGCTCACGGTGATCGCGCAGAAGCTCACCGGGCTGCCCACGGAGCGGGTGATGGCCTCCGGGACCGTGCTGGACACCTCGCGGCTGCGCTGGCTGCTGGCCGAGGAGGGCGGGGTCTCCACCACGAGCGTGCACGCCACGATCGTCGGCGAGCACGGCGACACCGAGTTCCCCCTGTGGTCGAACGCGAACATCGGGCAGATCCCGCTGCGCGAGTGGACGGTCGAGGGGCGCCGGCCGTTCACCGAGGACCGGCTGGACGAGATCACGCACCGGACCATCAACGCCGCGTACACCGTGATCCAGGGCAAGGGCGCCACCAACTACGCGATCGGCCTGGCAGGAGCTCGGGTGGCCGAGGCCGTGCTGCGGGACGAGCACGCCGTGCTGCCGGTGTCCACGGTCCTCGACGACTATCGGGGGCTCAGCGGGGTCGCCCTGTCCGTGCCGTCGGTCGTCGCGCGGCGGGGCGTCGTCGAGCGCCTGGTCGTGCCCATGGACGAGCAGGAGCTGGCCATGCTGCACCGCTCCGCCGAGGCGATCCGGGCGACCCTGGCCTCGATCGGGTACTGACCGCGAACGGCACCGGGGCCCGTTCCGGCGTGCGGAACGGGCCCCGGTGCTGCAGCGCGGGAGGTCAGCGGCTCGCCGCCATCTCGTCCTGCGCCGCGTGGGTGAGGCGCACGGCGTCGTCGAACTCGCGCTCGACCTCTTCGTCACGCCGGTACGTGGCCCTGGAGACCAGCATGGCGGACACGAGGCTCACGACGAAGCCGGGGATGATCTCGTAGAGGTCGGCCCACGGGGTCACGGTCCACACGAACACGGTGACCGCGCCCAGGACCATGCCCGTGATCGCGCCCAGGTTCGTGAGCTTGCGCCAGAACAGGGACAGGATCACGATCGGGCCGAACGAGGCGCCGAAGCCGGCCCACGCGAAGGCCACGAGCCCGAGGATCGTGTTGTTCTGCTCCCAGGCCAGGAACGAGGCGACG
Organism: Kocuria rhizosphaericola; assembly: GCF_044462205.1. NCBI lineage: Bacteria > Bacillati > Actinomycetota > Actinomycetes > Micrococcales > Micrococcaceae > Kocuria > Kocuria rhizosphaericola. The sequence goes on from NZ_JBISWK010000157.1 coordinate 19,325, forward strand.
AGGGCGACGGCGGCCACGCCCGCGCGGCCCATCCACACCTGCTTGCGCTCGGACGGGGACTGCTTCACGGTCAGCTTGTACAGGTCCTCGACCAGGGCGGAGGAGGAGACGATGAGCTGGGAGGAGACCGTGGACATGATCGCGGCGAGCACGGCCGCCAGGACGAAGCCCGCGACGACCGGGTGGAAGAAGACCTGCGCGAGGTCGAGGAACACGGACTCGGGGTCTGTCGGGCTCTCGTCCGGGCGGTTGCCGTAGTAGGCGAGGCCCACCAGGGCGGTGGCGATCGCGCCGATGACGCTCAGCACCATCCAGGTCATCCCGATCCGGCGGCCGGTCTTGGCGTCGGAGGGGGAGCGCATGGCCATGAAGCGGACGATGATGTGGGGCTGGCCGAAGTAGCCGAGGCCCCACGCCAGGGCCGAGATGACGCCGACCACGGTCGCGCCGCGCACGAGCGAGAGGGCGTCCGGGTCCACCGCGGTGATGTTCTCCGCCATCTGCCCGAAGCCGCCGACGTTGATGATCCCGACGACCGGGACCATGAGCAGGGCGATGAACATGAGGACGCCCTGGGCCACGTCGGTGTAGGTCGCGCCCAGGAAGCCGCCGAAGAGCGTGTAGGCGATGGTCACGCCCACGACCAGGAGCAGGCCCGCGTGGTAGGTCGAGCCGAAGGAGGACTGGAAGAACAGCCCGCCGGCGACCATGCCGGAGGAGACGTAGAACGTGAAGAACACCAGGATGATCAGCCCGGAGACGATGCGCAGCAGCCGTGAGCCGCTCTTGAGCCGGTTGTCCAGGAAGGACGGGATGGTGATCGAGTTGTGCGAGACCTCGGTGTAGGAGCGCAGCCGGGGCGCGATGAACTTCCAGTTGACCCACGCGCCGATGATCAGCCCGATGGCGATCCACGCCTCGACCAGGCCGGAGAGGAAGACCGCTCCGGGCAGTCCGAGCAGCAGCCAGCCGGACATGTCGGAGGCGCCGGCGCTGAGCGCGGCGACGCCCGGCTTGAGGTTGCGCCCGCCGAGCATGTAGTCGTCGAGGTTCTTCGTCCTGCTGTTGGCGTAGAGCCCGATCGCGATCATGGCGGCGAAGTAGATGACGATCGCGATCGTCTGGGATATCTCTTGGGTCATGGTGTCCTTTCCGCCCGGAGCCGGCCCGGTGGAGCGCAGCGTCCAGGGGGGTGGGTGGAACAAAGGTCCCACAGGACTTTACGCGGGCTCCGAGGCAGTGGCCAGCCACTACGGGTAGAGGCGGAGCCCGCCGGCGGCCCGGGAGACCGGCTCAGGCGGTGTCGTGCGCCTGCAGGAACTCGTAGACCTCGCGCTCGTCGACGCCCGGGAAGGCCCCCTCCGGCAGGGCCGCGAGCACGTGGGAGTGCGCCCGGGTGTTGGGCCACGCGTGGCCCGCCCACACCCGGCTGAGCTCCTCGGGCGGGCGCCGGCAGCACGAGGGGTCCGGGCACGTCGACACGGTGCGGTGCGGGGTGTCGCGGCCGCGGAACCAGCGGGCGTCGGTGAACGCGACGCCCACGCCGATCGAGAACACGCCCTGGCTCGAGAGCTCCGTGCGGGTGGAGCACCAGTACGTCCCGGAGGGGGTGTCCGTGTACTGGGCGAACGCCGTGAACTGGTTGGGCTGGTCGAAGACGGTGCGCCCGGACCACTTGCGGCACGAGATCTGGCCCTCGATCGCCCCGGTGTGGTCGGTGGGGAACGCCAGGCCGTTGTTCTCGTAGGCCTTGTGGATCACCCCGGACGAGTGCACCTTGTGGAAGTGGGTGCGGATGCCCAGGTGGCGGGTCGCGAGGTTCGTGAAGCGGTGCCCCGCCGTCTCGTGGGAGACGGCGAAGCGGTCCTTGAGGTCCTCCAGGAACAGGTCCCGGTTCCGCTTCGCCTCGAGCAGGAACGGGACGGTCTTGTCCTCCGGGAGCATCACCGCGGCGGCGAAGTAGTTGGTCTGCACCCGCTGGGCGAGGAACTCGGCGTAGTCCTTCGGGGGCTCGTGACCCAGCACCTGGTGACCCACGGCCTGGAGCAGCACCGCGCGCGGGTCGTGGTCCGCCCGGGGGCTCTGCACCAGGTAGATCCGCCGGTTGAGCAGGTCGGTCACCGAGCGGGTCGAGTGGGGCAGGTCGGTGACGTGGTGGATGCTGTAGCCGAGCCTGCCCACCATCTCGGAGATCACGGAGTTGGACACGGGCCCCGAGGAGTAGCCGCCCAGGGTCAGCAGCTCCTTGGCGGCCTGCTCCAGGTCCGGGAAGTAGTTGTTCTGCTCCCGCATGAGCCGGCGCAGCTGCACGTTGGCCCGGCGGGCCTCCTCCGGGGTGGCCGAGTTCTTCTCGAGGGCCTCGGCCAGGCGCTCCTGCAGGGCCACGAGCGCCTCGAGCACCTCGGTGGACAGGGCGGAGCTGACCCGGACGGTCGGCAGGCCCAGCTGCTCGTAGAACGGGGAGCGCTGGGCGCGCTCGAGCTGGATCTCGAGGGCCTCGCGACGGTTGCCGGGCTCGGCCCCGAGCAGGGCGTCCACGCTCGTGCCCAGGACCTCCGCAAGGCGCTGGAGCAGGCTCAGCCGCGGCTCGCGCCGCCCGTTCTCGATCACGGACAGCTGCGACGTGGCGGTGCCCGCCCGGTCCGCGAGCTCCGCGAGCGTGAGCCCCCGGTCCTTGCGCAGCGACCGGATGCGCCGGCCGAGGCCGATCAGATCGGTGGTGCCGGACTGCTCGGTCGACGTCGGTTCCTCGTATCCCCAGGCGCTCGTGGTCATTTCTTCACCATATGCGAAAAACAGTGAAAGTTCACGAGGAAATGTGGGTTGATCCGGTCCTAATTGGGGCAAAGTGGGATGTGTCACCACGGGAGAGCGAACTTCCCGGCGACCCCCGAAGCCGAACGAGCACTTGACCACGGACCACTCAACGAGGAGCCGACATGTCCTACCCCAACGCCCCCAAGACCGCCGACGAGATCCGCCAGGAGTGGGACGCCGATCCCCGCTGGGCGCAGATCACCCGTGAGTACACGGCGGAGGAGGTCGTCCGCCTGCGCGGCTCGGTGCAGGAGGAGATGACCCTGGCCCGCCGCGGCGCGGAGCAGCTGTGGGAGAAGCTGCACACCGAGGACTTCGTGAACTCCCTGGGTGCCCTGACCGGCAACCAGGCGGTCCAGCAGGTGAAGGCCGGCCTCAAGGCGATCTACCTCTCCGGCTGGCAGGTCGCCGGTGACGCGAACCTCGCGGGCCAGACCTACCCCGACCAGTCGATCTACCCCGCCAACTCCGTCCCGGCGGTCGTGCGGCGGATCAACAACGCGCTGATGCGCGCCGACCAGATCGAGCACTCCGAGGGCACGAGCACCGTCGACGACTGGCTGGTCCCGATCGTGGCCGACGCCGAGGCCGGCTTCGGCGGTCCGCTCAACGCCTACGAGCTGATGAAGTCCATGATCGCCGCCGGCGCGGCCGGTGTGCACTGGGAGGACCAGCTGGCCTCCGAGAAGAAGTGCGGCCACCTGGGCGGCAAGGTGCTCATCCCCACCCAGCAGCACGTCCGCACCCTCAGCGCGGCCCGGCTCGCGGCCGACGTCGCCGACGTCCCCTCGCTGATCATCGCCCGCACCGACGCGGAGGCGGCCACCCTGATCACCTCGGACGTCGACGACCGCGACAAGCCGTTCGTCACCGGCGAGCGCACCGCGGAGGGCTACTACAAGGTCCGCAACGGTCTTGAGGCCTGCATCGCCCGCGGCAACGCGTACGCCCCGTACGCCGACCTGCTGTGGATGGAGACCGGCACCCCGGACCTCGAGCTGGCCAAGAAGTTCGCCGAGGGCATCCACGCGGAGCACCCGGACCAGATGCTCGCCTACAACTGCTCGCCCTCCTTCAACTGGAAGAAGCACCTGGACGACGCGACGATCGCCAAGTTCCAGCGGGAGCTGGGCGCGATGGGCTTCAAGTTCCAGTTCATCACCCTGGCCGGCTTCCACGCCCTGAACTACTCGATGTTCGACCTGGCCCACGGCTACGCCCGCAACCAGATGACGGCCTACGTGGAGCTGCAGGAGCGGGAGTTCGCGGCCGAGGAGCGCGGCTACACCGCCACCCGGCACCAGCGAGAGGTCGGCACCGGCTACTTCGACCTGGTCTCCACCGTCCTCAACCCGGAGTCCTCCACCACGGCGCTGGCCGGTTCCACCGAGACCGCCCAGTTCTGAGCTGAGGGAGCGCGACCGGCCGGGGGCCCGANCGGGCCCCCGGCCGGTCGCATCCGACGACGCTCCGCTCCGGTCCGCGCCGGAGCCGTCCCACCCGATCTTCCCCAGGACACACTTCAGGCGAGGAACCAGCCATGATGACCATGACCAGCAACCCCGTGACGATCAACGGCGTGACCCTCACGGGTCACCACGTGCCCCGGCAGAACAGTGTGCTCACCCCTGACGCCCTCGGCTTCCTGGCGGCCCTGCACCGTGAGTTCGAGCCCCGCCGGCGCGAGCTGCTGGCAGCCCGCGAGGAGCGGCGCAAGGCGATCGCCCGCGGCACCGACCCCGCCTTCCTGCCGGAGACGCGGGGAATCCGCGAGGACGACTCCTGGCGCGTGCCGCCGCCCCCGCCCGGGCTCGAGGACCGCCGCGTGGAGATCACCGGTCCCACGGAGCGGAAGATGACCATCAACGCGCTCAACTCCGGGGCCAAGGTCTGGCTCGCGGACATGGAGGACGCCAACACCCCGCACTGGACCAACGTGGTCACCAACCAGCTCAACCTCGTCGACGCGCTCGAGGGGACCATCGAGTTCACCAACCCGGACGGCAAGAAGTACGCCCTGAAGAACAAGGACGCCCGGGCCAACCCGACCATCGTGGTGCGCCCCCGCGGGTGGCACTTCGAGGAGAAGCACCTGTCCGTGCGGGACGAGCCCATCGCGGGCGCCATCGTGGACTTCGGCCTGTACTTCTTCCACAACGCGCGCCGGCTCAAGAAGCTCGGGCTGGGTCCCTACTTCTACCTGCCCAAGACCGAGTCCCACCAGGAGGCGCGGCTGTGGCACGACATCTTCAGCCGTGCGGAGTCCCTGCTCGGAGCGGACCGCGGCACCATCCGCGCCACCGTCCTGATCGAGACGATCACCGCGGCCTTCGAGATGGAGGAGATCCTGTACGAGCTCGGTGAGCACGCCGCGGGGCTCAACGCCGGGCGCTGGGACTACATCTTCTCGATCATCAAGAACTTCCGGACCCGCGGGCCCCGCTTCATCCTCCCGGACCGCAACGCCGTGACCATGACGCAGCCGTTCATGCGGGCCTACACCGAGCAGCTCGTGCGGGCCTGCCACCGCCGCGGGGCGATGGCCATCGGCGGGATGGCCGCGTTCATCCCCTCCCGCCGGGACGAGGAGGTCAACCGCACCGCGATCGAGAAGGTGCAGGCGGACAAGACCCGCGAGGCGAACGACGGCTTCGACGGGTCCTGGGTGGCCCACCCGGACCTCGTCCCGGTGTGCCGTGAGGTGTTCGACGCAGTGCTCGGCGAGAAGCCCAACCAGCTGGACCGGCTCCGCGAGGACGTGGTGCCCGACGACAAGGCGCTCATCGACATCGCCTCCGCCACGGGCAAGATCACCGAGGAAGGGATCCGCAACAACATCGAGGTGGGGATCCGCTACATCGAGGCGTGGCTGCGCGGCAACGGCGCCGTCGGCATCCACAACCTGATGGAGGACGCCGCGACCGCGGAGATCTCCCGCTCGCAGATCTGGCAGTGGGTGAACACGCGGGCCATCACCGACGAGGGCGAGGAGATCACCCGGGACTGGGCCCAGGAGCTGATGGAGGAGGAGTTCGCGAAGATCGAGCGCGCCGAGGGCGACCGGTTCGACGACGCACGCTCCATCTTCGAGGAGGTGGCACTGGGCGACGACTACCCGGCGTTCCTGACCACCCCGGCCTACGAGCGGTTCCTGGCCGAGCCCGAGGACCCGCACGCCCCCGAGGAGGCCGAGAGCTCCGCGTCCGCGCGGTCCTGAGCGGCCCACCGGGCCGGGTCCACGACCCAGGGCTCCCGGGGCAGGACGTCCTCGTCGAAGACGGCGAGGACGTCCTGCGCCGTCCGGGCCGGGCCGGGGAGGCGCAGCGACGCCGCCATCCAGCCGAGCACCTCCTCGACGCCGTGCCCCGCCGCAGCGAGCTCGGCCAGGGTCACGGCGCCGTCGCGCTTGGCGAGGCGCTGCCCGCGCGCGTTGAGCACGAGCGGGACGTGCACCCACTCCGGCTCCTCCAGCCCGAGCACCGAGGCCAGGTACGCCTGGCGCGGGGTGGAGGGCAGCAGGTCGTCGCCCCGCACCACCTGGTCCACGCCCTGGTGGGCGTCGTCGAGGACCACCGCGAGGTTGTAGGCGGGCCGGCCGTCGTTGCGCAGCAGCACGAAGTCGTCGACGAGCCCCGTGTACGCCCCGGCCCAGCGGTCCACGACCGTGCGGGAGCGCACGTCCGCGCGCAGCCGCACCGCGGGGGGCCGCTCGCGCCGGCGCCGCGCCCGCTCGGCGTCGCCCAGGTCCCGGCACGTGCCCGGATAGGCGCCCGGCGCTCCGTGCGGTGCACTCGCGGCCGCCTGGATCTCGCGGCGCGTGCAGAAGCACTCGTAGGTGCGCCCCGCCGCGGTGAGGTGCTCCACCACGGCCCGGTGCTCGGCCTCCCTCGAGGACTGCAGCAGCGGGGGTCCGTCCCGGTCGAGACCCAGGCGGGCGAGGTCCGCCAGCTGCCGCTCGGCCGCCCCCGGCTGCACCCGGTCGATGTCCTCGACGCGCAGGACGAAACGCCGGCCCGTCGAGCGCGCGAGGGCCCACGCGAGCAGCGCCGTGCGGAGATTGCCGAGGTGGAGGTCCCCCGAGGGGGACGGAGCATAGCGGCCGGCGCCTCCGACGGCACGGTCCGGGGCCGAAGTGGTCATGGTTGCCAGGATAGCCAGCGGTGGTCGGTACCCTGGTCGGATGGCGCGCATCAACGAACTCCGCGACGGCGTCTTCGCCGTGAGCACGGACAACTGGAGGCTGAACTCCGGTGTCGTGCTCGGGACCCGCCGCGCCCTGGTGATCGACACGGGCGCGGGCCCGCGCCAGGCCCGGGAGATCCTGGGCGCCGTCCGCTCGCTCACCAGCCTGCCGCTGACGGTCGTGAACACCCACGCCCACTACGACCACTTCCTGGGCAACGCCGTGTTCCAGCGCGCGGGGGCCGAGGACTTCTGGGCCCACCGCGGCTGCGCGGCCGCGATCCAGGCGCACGGCGACTACCAGCGCTCGTTCGTGGGGATCCACGAGCCCGAGATGGCCGCAGCAGAGGGACCGGACACCCGTCTCGTCGTGCCCAACCGGCACCTGCCGGGCTCGGGCCGGCGTCCCGCCCTGACCCGGGTGGACCTGGGGGAGCGCACGACGGTGCTCTTCTCCTTCGGACTGGGCCACACCGACAACGACCTCTGCGTGGGCGTCGACGACGTCGTCTTCACCGGGGACCTCGTGGAGCAGGGCGCCGACCCCAACTTCGACGACTCCTATCCGCGGGGCTGGGCCGCGGCCCTCGAGAGCCTGGCCTCCCTCGACCGGTACCAGGTCTTCGTCCCCGGCCACGGCAACCCCGTGGAGCGCGGCTACGTGCTCCAGCAGGCCCGGACCATGCGCACGGCAATCGAACGGGTGGACGTGAGCGAGGCCGCCGCGGCGCAGCCCGACGGCATGCGCCCCGTGACCGCCTCGATGTTCCGCCTGCCCTACAACGCGGGGGCGGCGCGGATCCTGCTGGACCGGCTCGAGCGGATCAGGGCCGAGGACGCCGCGATCGAGGAGCTTGCAGCGCTGTCAGCGCCGCAGCCGCCAGCAGACTGACGCCGAGGATCGCCGCGCACGCCGCGACCGCCGCCCAGCCGCCGCCCGGAACGCGCAGAGCGGCCCACAGCGGCAGTAGACCGACCAGCAGCGCCCCCGCGCCGAAGACGGCCAGCAGGGCGGTCAGGCCCCCGCCCGACGCGGGACGCTCCACCGGTCCGGTCAGGCGCAGCACGAGGCCACCCAGAGCCGCCCAGCCCGTCACGACCAGCAGGGCCGCGACGACGTCCGAGGGCCGGTGCCAGCCGTTCAGCAGCGTGGCCACCCCGGTCGCGGTCATGGCGCCGGCCCCGAGCAGCGCGACGAACGGCCGGGACGGGGCGGGCGCCGCGAGCAGCACCACCGCCACGGCGGCGGCCGCGGCGGCCGTGTGCCCGGACGGGAAGGAGTTGACGGCGGCCTCCTGGATCCCCAGGTCGGGCTTCTCCAGCAGCACCCGCTTGAGCAGCTGGACCGTCAGGTTGGACAGCACGACCACCGCCGCCCCGACCACCGCCGGGGCGAGGCGCCGGGAGCGCACGGCCAGGACCGCGAGGCACACGGCGGAGACCGCGCCCACCGCCCACGGGACCGAGTCCAGCAGCTGGCCGACACGGTCGGACAGGTCCGGGAAGGCGTTGTTCGCCTGGCGCAGGGCCAGTTCGTCGAGCCACTGCCCGGTCGCGGTGGTCAGGGCCACGTAGCCGACCAGTGCCGCCGACGCCCACAGGGCGGCGGCGCCGAACAGGTGGCCGAGGACCTGCAGGACGGTGGGGGCGGGCCGGCGGGCGGTCGTGGTCATCGAGCTCCTGGGCGGTGGGGCGGATCGTCGAGGTG
>NZ_JBISWK010000158.1:0-17045 GCF_044462205.1 Kocuria rhizosphaericola
GTGCCGGCACCCGCGGAGCCCTCATCATTCCACGCACGCATCGGAGCACGCTGAGAGGCTCCCCCCTAGGCTGGGAGGCATGCTCCCCGCTGTGGCCCTGCCCCCGCTCGACGACCTGCTCACCGAGGCGCACGTCGTCGCCCTGCCGATGCGCGTGCGCTTCCGCGGCGTCGACGTGCGCGAGACGCTGCTCCTGCGCGGCCCCGCGGGATGGGGGGAGTTCGGCCCGTTCCCCGAGTACGGGGACGCCGAGGCCGGCGCCTGGCTCCGCGCCGCCGCCGACGCCGCGTGGCACGGCTTCCCGGCGCCCCGGCGCACGCGCATCCCCGTCAACGCGACCGTGCCCGCCGTGCCGGCGGTCCGTGTCCCGGACGTGCTCGCCGGGTTCGGCGGCGGTGTGCGCGCCGTCAAGATCAAGGTCGCCGAGCGCGGCCAGGGCCCGGAGGACGACGACGCCCGGGTCGCGGCCGTGCGGGCCCTGCTGCCGGAGGCCGAGCTGCGGGTCGACGCCAACGGCGGCTGGGACGTGCCCACGGCGCTCGCGGCCCTGGAGCGGCTCGGGCGGCACGGACTCGCGTACGCGGAGCAGCCCGTGCCCACGATCGAGGGCCTCGCGGCCGTCCGGGAAGGGCTCGCCGACCGGGGCGTGCCGGTCCTGGTGGCCGCGGACGAGTCCGTGCGCAAGGAGAGCGACCCCCTCGCGGTGGCACGGGCGGGCGCCGCCGACCTGCTCGTGGTCAAGGCGGCCCCGCTCGGCGGGGTGCGCCGCGCCCTGGACGTCGTCGCCCAGGCGGGGCTGCCGGCGGTGGTCAGCTCCGCCCTGGACTCCTCGGTGGGCATCCGGGCGGGTCTCGCGCTCGCCGCCGCCCTGCCCCAGCTCCCGTACGCCTGCGGGCTCGGGACCGTGTCCCTCATGCGGTCGGACGTCCTGCGCGAGCCGTTGCGGCCGGTGGGCGGGATGCTCGAGCTGCGGGACGCGGTCCCGGACCCCGCGCTGCTGGCGCGCCACGCGGTGACCGCGGACCGGCGCCGGTGGTGGCTGGAACGGCTGCGCCGCGTGCACGTCCTGGCGGGAGCCGCGCCTCAGCCCTGAGCGACGTCCCCCAGGACCTCGGCCCGGAGCCGTTCCAGGTCCACGGGCTCGCCCTCGTGCAGCCCGTGGCGGCGGACCCACGCCCGGGCGGCGCGCCAGACGTCGTCGCAGCCGAGCTCCATGTCGGGGTGGGCGGCGCCGATCCGGGTCTGGGCCGTGTGCTCGGGGTCGTCGCCCGTGAAGGAGAAGACGGCCACGGGGCTGCAGGCGAGCCCCACCACCCCGTGGACGGAGGTGATGACGCGTCCGTGCAGGCAGTCCCCCGGGCGCAGGTCCCAGGCGCGGTGGATGTGCAGGCAGTCCACGGCCGTGCGCCGGTGTCCGCGCGCGCCGTGCTCGTGCGGGCCGGGTCGCCCGTGGTCCTGGGGAGCCAGTGGTCCCGCCTCTGTGTCCGTGTGCATTCCGCGCCTCCCTCGACGGTGTCCGGACCGGTGCCCCCGGCGCGGCGGCACGGCCCGTGGGGGTGGCGCGAAAGGAGGGGGGTCTTCCGGGGTTCCCGGTCACGGTCCGGGGCGCTGGACGGATGGGACGGCCTGACGGCACGAGCATCCCAGACGCGCGGCGACCGTGGAATCGGTCGGGGCATTGTTTCTTCCCGTGAACACGCACGGGACGTGCGTGCCGGCCGGGAGCGGGTCCGTCCCCGGCCGGTCACGGCCCGTTCACCCGCGGTTCGCCCGGCCGCCCCCGGCACCTCACCGGGCGGTGGTGCAGTGGCGGAGCACCCGTTCCCCGACCGCGGTCCGCCGCGGGCCCGATCTCCTGGGAGAGCCATGACCGAGACCGCCAAGCGCACCGTCCTGCCCCTGCTGGGCCACACCCGCGGCAAGCGCAGCCCCGTGACGTGCTGGCTCAAGTGCGGCAGCGCCTGCGCCGGCCCGGAGTGCAACACCTCCGGCAACGGCTACTTCCGCGACATCGCGGGCGCGGCCCTGACCCGCCGCTCGGCCCTGGGACTGGGCGCCGCGGCGGCCGTGACCGTCGGTGTCGTCGGTGCGACTCCGGAGGCCGCGCAGGCCCACGGCCGCTCCGGGCTCTCCTTCGCCCCGATCGCCCCCGTGCCGAACACCGTGGACGACCTCACGGTCCCCGAGGGCTTCGACTGGTCCCCGATCATCCGCTGGGGCGACCCCCTGTTCGCCGACTCCGCGGAGTTCGACCCCCTCCGGCAGACCCCCGAGTCCCAGGCGGGCCAGTTCGGATACAACAGCGACTACCTCGACATCATCCAGGACCGCGGCGGGCGCAGCGGAGTGCTCGTGAACAACCACGAGTACACCAACGAGAAGCTGATGTTCCCGGCCGAGCAGCTGGACGACCTCCAGCGCGTGGCCCGGGTGGCCATGGCCGCCCACGGCATGTCGGTGGTCGAGATCGCCCGCACCGGCCCCGGCCGGCCCTGGTCCTACGTGCGCGGAGGGGCCCGCAACCGGCGGATCACCCTGAGCACCCCCTTCGCCGTGGACGGTCCGGCCGCGGGCTCCGAGCTGCTCAGGACCACGGACGACCCGACCGGCACCGTGGTCCTCGGCACGCAGAACAACTGTGCCGGCGGCACCACCCCGTGGGGCACTGTCCTGTCCGGCGAGGAGAACTTCAACCAGTACTTCAAGGGCAACGGCTCCCCGGAGCAGCAGCGCTACGGGATCTCCGCGGAGGCCCCGAGCCGCCGCTGGCACGAGGTCGACCCCCGCTTCGACTCCTCCCTGCCGGGCTACGAGAACGAGCCGCACCGCTTCGGCTGGATCGTGGAGATCGACCCCCAGGACCCGGCTTCCACCCCCGTCAAGCACACCGCCCTGGGCCGCTTCAAGCACGAGGGCGCCAACGTGCGCGTGGCCGAGGACGGGACCGTGGTGGCCTACTCCGGAGACGACGAGCGCTTCGACTACCTCTACAAGTTCGTCTCCGCGAAGAAGTACCGCGAGGGCGAGCGCGCCCACAACATGATGCTGCTCACCGAGGGCGACCTGTACGTCGCGCAGTTCACCGGGGACACCGTGGCCGAGATCGACGGCTCCGGCCGGCTGCCCTCCGACGGCGCGTTCGACGGCTCGGGCAAGTGGCTGCCCCTGGTCGTGGGCGGGGAGTCGGCCGTGGACGGCATGTCCGTCGAGGAGGTCCTGGTGTTCACCCGCCTGGCCGCGGACCGGGCCGGCGCCACCAAGATGGACCGCCCGGAGGACGTCGAGCCCTCCCCGCACACGGGCAAGGTCTACGTGGCGCTGACCAACAACACCGACCGCGGCACTCCGGGCAAGGCCGGCCCGGACGAGGCCAACCCGCGCACCCAGAACCGCGACGGCCACGTCGTCGAGCTCACCGAGCGGAACCACCGGGCCGACGCCACGGAGTTCGACTGGAACATCCTGCTCGTCGCCGGCGACCCGGCGAAGAACGCCTCCACCTACTTCTCCGGCTACCCGGTGGACAAGGTCTCCCCGATCTCCTGCCCGGACAACCTCGCGTTCGACTCGGAGGGCAGCCTCTGGATCTCCACGGACGGCCAGCCGGGGACCATCGGCTACAACGACGGCCTGTTCAGGGTGGGCCTGGCCGGGAGCGAGCGCGGCAACGTCGAGCAGTTCCTCGCCGTGCCGCAGGACGCCGAGACCTGCGGGCCCGTGATCCACGACCGCGAGCGCATGGTCTACGTGGCCGTGCAGCACCCGGGCGAGGACGGCTCCTTCGAGGAGCCCCGCTCCTACTTCCCGGACTACGTCGTGCAGACCCGCCAGGGCGAGGGGGAGTGGTCCCTGTCGCGCCCCTCCGTGGCGCAGGTCTTCCCCGTTCGCCGCGGCACGGAGCCCGAGTTCCCCGGGGCGATCTCCGACCGGCCGGGTCAGGGCCGCAACCAGGGCAAGCACCGCAAGAACGGTGTGCGCGGGCCGCGATACCGCGGCTACCGGGGCAAGGCCACTCCGGAGACGAAGGCGGCGGCGAGAACCGCGTCCCGCTCCTACTGAGTCCTGGTTCCGGAGGCGTCCGGAGCCGCCCGGTCCCCGGCCCGCCGAGCAGCGGGCCGGGGACCGGTGCGTTCCCGGACTACCCTGGTCTCCTGTGACCACACCGTCCCTCGACACCGCCCGCACCGTCCTGGAGGAGCTCGTCGTCGCCGGGATGCGGCACCTCGTCGTCGCCCCCGGCTCCCGGTCCGCACCGCTGGCCTACGCCGCGGCCGCCGCCCAGGCCGCCGGAGCCCTCGAGGTGCACGTCCGGGTGGACGAGCGGGGCGCGGCGTTCACCGCCCTCGGCATCGCCCGGGCCACGGGCCGCCCGGCCGGGGTGCTCACCACCTCGGGCACGGCCGTGGGCAACCTGCTGCCCGCGGTGCTGGAGGCCGACCACGCCGAGGTGCCCCTCGTCGTGCTCTCCGCCGACCGCCCGCCGGAGCTGCGGGGCACCGGCGCCAACCAGACCACCCGTCAGCCGGGGATCTTCGGCGACCACGTGCGCGCCGCCGTGGACCTCCTCCCGGACGACGACGTGCCGGTCCGCCTCGCCGGGGTCCTCGCAGCCCTCGCCGGCCGAGGACCGGACGGACCCCGGCCGGCCGGACCGGTCCAGCTCAACGTGGCCCTGCGCGAGCCGCTGCACCCCGCGCCGGAGGACGGTCCGGTGCTCGCCGCCCGGGCGGGACGGCTGGCCTCGCGGGTGGGCTCGCGGCCGGACCCGGACCCGGGCCCCGCCGCGGTCGCGGCCGGGCCCGTCCGCGCCCCGCAGCCGGACGCGGGGACGGCGCGCTCCGTCGTCGTCGCCGGGGACGGCGCCGGGACCGACGCGGCCCGCTTCGCCGAGGCGTGCGGGCTGCCGCTGCTCGCGGAGCCCTCCTCGAACGCGCGGTGGGGCCCGCACGCCGTGGGGGCCTACCGGCTGCTGCTGGACTCCCCGCTGGGCCGGCGGATCGAGCGCGTCCTCCTGGTGGGACGGCCCACGCTCTCCCGCCCGGTCGGGGTCCTGCTGGCCCGGGAGGACGTGGCCACCGCGGCCGTGCGTCCGGCACCCGTGGCCTGGTACGAGCCCGGGCGGCGCCGCGAGCGGGTGCTCGCGAGCTGGGCCGAGGCGGCCGCCTTCACCGGCCGCGGCGCGCCCGGATGGGCGGAGACCTGGCGGGAGGCGGGCGCCGCCGCGGACGACGCCGTCGCGCGGCTGCTCCGCGACGGGACGCCGGGGCGGACCACGGGGCCGGCCGTGGCCGCGGCCGTGTGGGAGGCCTGCCGGCGGGACGGGGCCGTGCTGGTGGCGGGCTCCTCCAACCCGGTGCGCGATCTGGACCTCGCCGCCCGGCCCGGTCCCGGGTCCCCGCTCGTGCTCGCCAACCGCGGGCTCGCCGGGATCGACGGAACGGTGGCCACCGCCACCGGCGCGGCGCTGGGCGTCGGCCGCCCGGTCCGCGTCCTCCTGGGCGACCTGACGTTCCTGCACGACGTCTCGTCCCTGCTGCTGGGCCCGGGCGAGCGCGAGCCGGACCTGCAGCTGGTGGTCCTCAACGACGGCGGCGGGGGGATTTTCACGACCCTCGAGCACGGCGCGGTGGGGGAGCAGGAGGAGTACCGGGCGGTCGTGGAGCGGTTCTTCGGCACCCCGCACGAGGCCCGTCTCGACGCGCTGTGCGCCGGCTACGGCGTGGCCCACCGCCGTGCGGGCAGCATCGCCGAGCTCGAGCAGGCGCTCGCCGCACCCGTGCGGGGGCGCTCGCTCCTGGAGGTCGCGGTGGACCGGCACGGCCTGCGGGACCTCCACGCCCGGATCCGGGCAGCCGCCGCTCAGGCCGTCGCCCGGGCCGCCGGGCACAGTGCCGGCGAGCACTGAGGAGGCCTCGCGGATCCCGGCACGGCCGGTCCGGGGACGCGGACGGGCCCCGTCCCCCCTGAAGGGGGAACGGGGCCCGTCCGTGGTTCCGCGGAGGATCAGCCGCGGGTGGTGGTGGCACCGTCCGTGGTGGAGACCTGCGGGTGGTGGTGCGCGGCGATCTCCTCGACCTGGTGCTCGGCCTCCTCCAGCTTGCGCTGGTGGGGCACCACGAGGGTGACCACCGCACCGAGCAGGGCCACGCCGGCGAACACGTAGAACGCCTGGGGCCCGTCGAAGCCCGCCGCGGCGAGCCAGCCGCCGATGATCGGGCCGAAGATCCCGCCGAACCGGCCCATGCTCGCGCAGAAGGCCACGCCGGCGGCCCGGGCGTTGGTGGTGTAGTAGTTGGACTGGAACCCGTAGACCAGGATCTGGGTGCCGATGGTGCCCACGCCGGCCACGCCGATGAAGACGAGCAGCAGCGGCAGCGGGAAGGTGAACGTCATCAGGATCAGGGCGATCGCAGCCAGCGCGAACGTGGTGGCGATCATCCGCTGCGGACCCGTGCGGTCGGCGAGGCGGGAGGCCAGGAGACCGCCGACCAGCGCGGACCCGTTGAGCACGAGGACGAAGTACAGCGGGCTGAGGCTGTGGCCGTAGCCGCTCATGATGACCGCGAGCCAGGTGTTGAGCCCGTAGGTGAGCAGCAGACCGCAGAAGGACATGAAGCCGAGCAGGATCGAGGCCAGGGCGAACTGCTTGGAGAACACGGCCGCGTAGCCGGTCTTGCGCGGAGCGGCGCCGGCCTTCCGGATGACCTGCTCCTCGATCAGCGGGACGCCGGTCCGGAGGGCGACGGCCTCGGCCCGCTCGGTCTTGCCGCGGGCGAGCAGCCAGCGCGGGGACTCGGGGAGCTTCCAGATCATGAGCGGGACGAGCAGGACGAGGGGGAGGGCGCCGATCATGAACAGCCCGCGCCAGCCGATGTCGGTGAGGAAGGCGATGCCCATGACGGCGGCGAACACGCCGCCCGCGGGGATGCCGGAGTAGACGATGCCGTTGAAGAACTGCCGGCGTCCGCCGGGGGCGAACTCCGCCATGGTGGCGCCGGCGGTGGCGATCACGAGGCCGAGGCCGATGCCCGTGAGGAAGCGCATCGCGCCGAAGGCGAGCACGCTGGTGGTCAGCGCGGTGACGAACATGCCGACCGAGAACCAGGCGACACCGGTGATCAGCAGTCGGCGGCGGCCGAAGAAGTCGCCGATGGCCCCGCAGACGAGCGAGCCGATGAGCACGCCGATCAGGGCGTAGGAGCCCACCAGGCCGGCGACGGCCGGCTCCAGGTTGCCGATCTGCGTGGGATCGGCGAGCAGGCCCGGCAGGACCACGCCGTAGATGACGAGGTCGTAGCCGTCGAAGAGCAGGGCGAGGCAGATGACGAACGCCACGAAGCGGGCGGTCCTGTGCTCGAGCTGCGGATTCTCCGCGATGTCGATGTGTGGTTGGGTCATGTTCCCCGGAACCTCTCTGGGCAGCGCGTGGACAAGGCAGGAAGGAGGGGAAGCCGGCAGTGGGTCCCCTGGTTGCATCCAGCCTGACAGAGCTGTGACGCGGGTCATATGAGGCAAAGACCTAGGGATCCGCCAGGGGGGTATTTAGTGCTTCGGGATATTGATGGAGTCGAAAAGAGCTGCGGCAAGTATGAGTCCGGGCCCGTCGTCCGGGGACGACGGGCCCGCTCCGCGCTGCCTCAGTGCTCCGGCGACTGCACCTGGGTGGGGTTGAGCACGCGGGAGAGGAACGCCTGGGTGCGGGGTTCCCGCGGACTGCCGATCAGCTCCGCGGCGGGGCCCTCCTCGACGACCACGCCGCCGTCCATGAACACGACCTTGTCGGCGACGCTGCGGGCGAACTCCATCTCGTGCGTGACCACGAGCATCGTCATGCCCTCGGCGGCGAGGTTGCGCATGATGGCCAGCACGTCGCCCACCGTCTCGGGGTCCAGGGCGGAGGTCGGCTCGTCGAAGAGCATGAGCGACGGGTCCATCGAGAGCGCCCGGGCGATGGCCACGCGCTGCTGCTGCCCGCCGGAGAGCTGGTCGGGGTAGCTGTCCGCCTTCTCGGCCAGGCCCACGCGCTCCAGGTTGCCGCGGGCGATCCGCGTGGCCTCGTCCTTGTCCCGCTTGAGCACCTTGAGCTGGGCCACGGTGCAGTTCTCGAGCACGCTCAGGTGGGGGAACAGGTTGAACTGCTGGAAGACCATGCCCACGTGCCGGCGCATCCGGTCGACGTCGGCCTCGGGGTCGGTGACCTCGAAGTCACCGATCGTGATCCGGCCCTGCTGCGGGGTCTCGAGCAGGTTGACGCAGCGCAGCAGGGTGGACTTGCCGGAGCCGGAGGGGCCGATGAGGCAGACCACCTGGCCGGCCCCGACGCTGAGGGAGATGCCCTTGAGGACCTCGAGGGAGCCGTAGGACTTGTGCAGGCCCTCGACGACGACGGAGGCCGCGTCCGTGAGGCCGTCGGCGCTGCCGGGCCCGGGCCGGGGAGTGGGGGAGGATGCAGTGCTCACAGTCAGGCTCCTAGGACTTCTTCATGCGGTCGGTCTTGGACTCGAAGCGGCGGGTCAGGATGCCCAGGGGCACCGTGATGATGAGGTAGCAGACACCTGCCACCACCAGGGGGGTCAGGCCCGCCCCGGCCCCCGAGATGGCCTCGCGGCCGTACTTGGTGAGCTCGTACTGGCCCACCCCCATGCCCAGCAGGTAGACCAGCGAGGAGTCCTTGGTCAGCAGGATCACCTCGTTGGTCAGCGGCGGCAGCACGATCCGCAGGGCCTGCGGGATGACGATCGTGACCATCGCCCGCGCATGGGACATGCCCAGGGAGCGCGCGGCCTCGTACTGGCCCTTCGGCACGGCCTGCAGGCCGGCCCGCAGGGACTCCGCGATGTAGGCGGCGGCCACGAGGCCCAGGGCGATCATGACCGTGACGTAGTGGTTGAAGCGGAAGCCGAAGGCCAGCGGGATGCCGTAGCCGAAGGCGAGGAAGACCAGCAGGGCGGGGACGCCGCGGAAGAACTCGATGTAGAGCGTGGCCAGCCACCGGTAGGGCGCCACGGACGAGAGCTTCATGAGCGCGAGCACCACACCGCCGGTGAGGCCGACCACGAAGCCGAGGAACGTGTAGATGAGCGTGTTCTTCAGCGCGACGACGAGAATGCCGGGGAACTGCTGGGCCGCGATCTCCGGGTTGAACACCTTCTCGACCAGCAGCGGCCAGTCCGCGATCGCGATCAGCGCGAGGACGACGAGGATCAGGACGGCGTACTGGACGCCGCGGGAGAGACGTGCTCTCTGGTGCATGGTCATGGCCATGGGTGGGTCCGTTCTGGGTGGTACGGGCAGAAAGGGGGCGGGGCCGGTGCCCCGGGTGCGGGGCGCCGGCCCCCGGGTCAGTTCTCCTGGACGGGGAGCCACGTCTCGACGATCTGCTCGAGCGTGCCGTCCTCCTCGATGCGGTCCAGGGTGGTGTCGACCGCCCGGAGCATCTGCTCGTCGCCCTTCGTCACGGCCACGCCGAGCTGGTCGTCGAGGTCCGCGGTCTCCTGCACCACGAAGTCCGGGTCGTCCTGGGCGTGCTGGGCGATCGCGGTGACGTCGTCGAGCACCGCGTCCACGCGGCCGGTGCTGAGCCCGGTGAACAGCGTGGTCGCGTCCTCGAACTGGACGGTGTTCAGGCCGAGCTCCTGGGCCTGGGTCTCGCCGACCGTGCCCTGCATGACCCCGACCCGCACCTGCTCCTCGCGGGCGGCGTCGATCGAGCCGACCCCGTCCTCGCCGTCGGTCACGAGGCCGACCTCGTTGTCGAAGTAGGGGTCGGAGAAGTCCATCACGGTCTGCCGCTCCGCGGTGACGGACAGGGCGGAGATCGCCACGTCGCACTGGTCGGTCTCGAGGGCCGTGCCGGACTCGATCGACTCGAAGCCGAGCGTGACGTTCTTCATCTCCACGCCGAGGTCCTTCGCGATCTCCCGGCCGAGGTCCATGTCGAGGCCGACCATCTCGCCGCCCTCCTCCATCTCGAACGGCGGGTAGTTGGACTCCGAGCAGACGGTGAGGAAACCGGGTTCCACCAGGGCCACGGCCGGGGACGCGGTAGCCCCGGCGGTGTCCCCGCCGCCGTCCGCGGCGTCCCCGGAGGGGCTCCCGGACGTGCAGGCGGTCAGGGCCAGGGCGGCCATCGCGGACAGCGCCGCCAGGGCGTGCGCGCGGGGCGGGCGGGTCGTCGGACAGGGCATGCGGGATTCCTCCGGTGGGAGCAGTGGTCGTCGGCGCGGTCGGGCCGGGTGCGGAGCCGGCCCTGCGGGGTGGTGACCCCGACCGCGTTCGGGGACCAGGATACGGTGCGATCCCCGTGGCGGCTCAGCCGGCGGACAGCCCCGGGGCGGGTACGAGGCGCTCCGGCGCCCCGGCGGCCCGCTGCCCCAGGGCCTGGAGCATGGGGCGCAGCTTCGCCCAGGTCTCCGCCAGCTCGGCCTCCGGATCGGAGGCGGCCACGATGCCGCACCCCGCGTAGAGCCGCACGGTGCGCTCGTCCTCCTGCACGGCCCCGCGCAGGGCGATGCCCCAGTCCCCGTTGCCGGCCGCGTCGAGCCAGCCGACGGGGCCCGCGTACAGCCCCCGGTCCATCTGCTCCAGCTCCGGGATCGTGGCGGCGGCCACGGCCGTGGGCGTCCCGCAGACGGCGGCGGTGGGGTGCAGGGCCTCGGCGAGCTCGAGGGAGGACGGCGGGTCCCCGGCCGGGCCCGGCCGCAGCGCGGCGGTGACGTCCGAGGCGAGGTGCCACACGTTGGGCAGCTCCAGGATGAACGGCTCCGGGGAGGTCGTGACGGCGTCGGTGTAGGGGGCCAGCGACGCCTCCAGGGAGTCGATCGCGAACCCGTGCTCGTGCTGCTGCTTCTCCGACTCGCCGAGCACCCGCGCGGCGTACTCGTGCGGGTCCTCGCCCGGGGGCGCGGCGTCCCGGTCCAGGGTGCCCGCGAGCACGCGGGCGTGGGCGACGCCGTCGAGCACCCGCACCAGCATCTCGGGGGTGGCCCCCATCAGCCGGCCCGCACCCGCGGGGTCCCCGCCGAAGCCCACGCAGTACGTCCAGCACTGCTCGTAGCGCCGGGCGAGGTCCCGGACCACGGCCACGGCGTCGAGCGGGGCGTCCGTCCGGGCCACGACGTCCCGGGCCAGGACCAGCTTCTCCATCCGGCCGTCGCGGATGCGCTCCACGCCGTCGCGCACGGCCTCCGTCCACTCGTGCTCGCCCAGCGTGCCGGAGGACAGCCGGACCACGGCGGGCGCCGCGGGCCGACCGTCGCCGGCGGGTGCGCGGCCGGGGGCCGAGCCGACCCGGCGCAGCCAGGCGGCGGCGACGTCGTCGGTGCTCAGCACGAAGGGGGCCCCGGGGGCCACGGACACCACGAGGCTCGCCCACGCGACGTCGTCCCGGCGGCCCACCAGCAGCTCCGGGACCACGAGCCCGGAGTCCACGGCGGAGCCGGTCGCGAACGTAAATGCGCCGAAGGCGGCGAGCCCGGTCCCGGGCACTCCCACGCGGTCCTCGACCACGGCGGCGGCGGCCACGTCGTCCCACCACACGCGCGCCGCCGTGAACCGGTCGGCGCCGCGCACCGTGTGCTCGGCGGCCCGGCCCCAGGCCACGAGGCCGCGCCCGTCCACCGTCCAGGTGAGCAGGTCCGGCCCGGCCAGCAGCTCCCGCAGGTCCGGGACGGCCGCGGGGTCCGCACCGAGCGCGGACAGCGGCACCGTGAGGGCGTGCAGCACGGGGACCGGCGGGACGGCGGCGGGGTCGGCTGCGGGGTCGGTGGAGGACATCGCCCACCAGTCTAAGCCGCCCGCCGGACAGCCCCAGGCCCGACCGGCGCGGGACGGGCCCCGGAGGAAGGGGGTCCGGGGAGCGGTGCCCGGGCGGGGACGTCGGAGCGAGGTGCGACAATGTCCGGGTGAACCGAGCAGACCTGTCCAAGCAGCCGCACGAAGTCTCCGCCATGTTCGACGACGTGGCGCCCCGGTACGACCTCGTCAACGACATCCTCTCGCTGGGGCGGACCCGCGGATGGCGCAAGGTCGTCGCGGAGGCCGTCGGCGCCGTTCCGGGGGAGAGGGTCCTCGACCTCGCCGCCGGGACCGGGACCTCGTCCGAGCCGTACGCGGACGCGGGCGTGGACGTCGTGGCCGCGGACCTCTCGCTCGGAATGCTCGAGGTGGGCCGCGCCCGCCGCCCGGACATCGAGTTCGTCCAGGCGGACGCCACGCGTCTGCCGTTCGCGGACGCCTCCTTCGACGCCGTGACCATCTCCTTCGGACTGCGCAACATCCAGGACTACCGCCGCGCGCTCGCCGAGATGCTGCGGGTCACCCGCCCGGGCGGCCGGCTCGTGATCTGCGAGTTCTCGACCCCCACTGCGGCCCCGCTGCGCACCGTCTACACGGAGTACCTCATGAAGGCCCTGCCCGGGATCGCCGCGCGCGCGGCGTCCAACCCGGAGGCCTACCGGTACCTCGCCGAGTCCATCGCGGCGTGGCCGGACCAGGAGGACCTCGCCGCCGAGATCCTCGCGACCGGCTGGACCGGCGTGCAGTACCGCAACCTCACCGGCGGCATCGTGGCCGTGCACCGGGCCGTCAAGCCCGCCGCGGACGCCGCCGCCCGATGAGGGCCCTCGTCCTCGGGGGCGGGCCGGCCGGCGCCACGGCGGGGTACTGGCTCGCGGCGCACGGGATCGAGGTCACCGTCCTGGAGAAGACCGCGTTCCCGCGGGAGAAGGTCTGCGGCGACGGTCTGACCCCGCGCGCGGTCCGCGAGATGCGGCTCATGGGCGTCCCGCACGGGCCCGAGCTCGGCTACGCCCGCAACCGGGGGCTGCGGCTCGTGGCCCGCGAGCGCAGCGTGGAGGTGCCGTGGCCCGAGCTGAGCGACTTCCCGCCTTACGGGCTCGTGCGCACCCGCCTGGGCTTCGACGAGCAGCTGGTGGGGCACGCCCGCGGTGCCGGGGCCCGGGTGCTCGAGCGCCGGGCCGTGACCGAGGTGCTGCGCGACGGCGCCGGCCGGGTCGTCGGCGCCCGCGCGAACGTCCTCGACGCCGCCGGGCGGCGCACCGGCGAGACCGAGGAGCACCGCGCCGACGTCGTGCTCGCCGCCGACGGCAACTCCTCCCGCACCGCGGTGTCCGCCGGGCTGCACAAGCGGGACGACCGGCCGATGGGGGTCGCGGTGCGCGCCTACTACGAGTCCCCGCGCTCGGACCTGGACTGGATGGAGGGCTGGCTCGAGCTCACCGACGGGACGGATCCGGACCGGGCGCTGCTGCCGGGCTACGGCTGGGTCTTCGGCGTCGGCGACGGCACGGCCAACGTGGGGCTCGGGATCCTGGACAGCTCCCCGGCGTTCGGGACCCTGGACTACCGGAAGGTGCTCGCCGACTGGACCGCGTCCATGCCCGCCGAGTGGACGTTCGACGAGGAGCACCGCCGCGGCCGCGTTCTCGGCGCGGCCCTGCCGATGGCCTTCAACCGCACGCCGCACCACGTGCCGGGGATGCTCCTGCTGGGCGACGCCGCGGGGCTCGTCTCCCCGTTCAACGGGGAGGGCATCTCCAACGCCATGGAGTCCGCCCGCTACGCCGCCGAGCACGTCGTGGCGGCCGCGGCCGCCAACGGTCCCGCCCAGCGGGAGCTCGTGCTCGCGGGCTATCCCGACCGGGTCCGGCAGGAGTGGGGCGCCCACTTCACGCAGGGCCGGGTCCTGGCCCAGCTCATCGGCAGCCCCGCCGTGATGAAGGCCGCCGTGCGCACCGGCATGGCCGTGCCCGCTCTGATGCGCTTCGTGGTCCGGGTCATGACGGAGCTCTCCGACCGTCCCGCCGCCACGTGGGAGGACCGCGTGGTCTCCCTCCTGGACGCCCTCACGCCCGCGACCGGCAACACCCGCCCCCCGAAAACTCGCTAGAGTGGTGGACCGTGACTGAAACCTCCTCCTCGAGCGCCGACGGCCCTGCCACGGGCCTCGGCACCGATCAGGTGAAGCTGCCCGCCGGCTTCGACCTCATCGCGTCCGACGACCGGCTGGGCCCGGTCGTGTTGCGGTCGCTCGCCCGGATCGAGGAACGGCTGGACGAGGCGGTGCGCAGCGCCGACCACCTGGCCGACGTCACCTCCCGCCACCTGCTCCAGGCCGGCGGCAAGCGCGTGCGGCCCCTGCTGACCGTGCTGGCCGGTGAGATCGGCGGTGGCATCAACGACGCCGTCCTCGAGTCCGCGGCCGTCGTCGAGCTCACCCACCTGGCCACCCTCTACCACGACGACGTCATGGACTCCGCGCCGCTGCGCCGCGGCGTCGCGACCGCCCAGACCGTGTGGGGCAACTCGGTGGCCATCCTCACCGGCGACCTCATCTTCGCCCGCGCCTCGTCGATGGTCTCCGAGCTCGGCCAGCGCGCCCTCAAGATCCAGGCGGACACGTTCGAGCGGCTGGTGCTCGGCCAGCTGCACGAGACGGTCGGCCCGCGCGACGGGCAGGACCCGCTGGAGCACTACCTCGACGTCCTGTCGGGCAAGACCGGTTCCCTCATCGCCGCGTGCGGGCACTTCGGGGCCGTCCTGGCCGGGGCCGAGCAGGACGTCGTGGACGTCATGGTCGAGTACGGGGAGAAGGTCGGCATCGCCTTCCAGCTCGCCGACGACGTGATCGACGTGACCGGCGAGGACGAGGTCTCCGGAAAGTCGCCCGGCACCGATCTCCGCGAGGGCGTGCCCACCCTGCCCGTGCTCATCCTGCACCGGATGGCGGGGGAGGGCGACGCCGACGCGGTGCGCGCCCTCGAGCACCTCGACTCCGACCTCACCTCGGACGAGGCGCTGGCCCGGGCCGTGGCCGCGGTCTCGGGCCACCGCGCCACCCAGGAGGCGTGGCGGATCGCCCGGCAGTGGGCCGACGAGGCCATCGCGTCGCTCGAGCCGCTGCCGGACACGGTGGCCAAGCGGGCGCTCGTGGCGTTCGCGCACGCCGTCGTCCACCGCGAGGCCTGAGCCGGCCCGCGACGACGTGCCCGGCCTGCCGCGCCGGATGTGGTTCCCGCGCCGCCACGGGCTAGCCTGTAGCCGTCCGCAGACCACTTCCCGCACCCGAGGACGACCATGACCCCACAGTCCCCACCAGGCCGTGCCGCCGCGCCCCGCGAGGCGTTCTCCAGCCGCACGGTCTTCATCCTGGCCGCGATCGGTTCCGCCGTCGGTCTCGGCAACATCTGGCGCTTCCCCTACATCGCCTACGAGAACGGCGGCGGGGCGTTCCTCATCCCGTACCTCGTCGCGCTGCTCACCGCCGGTCTGCCGCTGCTGATGCTCGAGTACGGCATCGGCCACCGCTTCCGCGCCTCGGCGCCCCTGGCCTACCGCCGCCTGCACCCCAAGACCGAGTGGATCGGCTGGTGGCAGATGGGCATCAGCTTCGTGATCGCCGTCTACTACGCCGTCATCCTCGGCTGGGCGATGCTGTACACGTACTTCTCGTTCGGCAAGGCCTGGGGCGACGACCCCGGGACGTTCTTCCTCTCGGAGGTCCTGCAGAGCTCCGAGGAGATCACCGTGGGTCTCGACTTCGTCCCGAACGTGCTGGCCGTCACGGCGGTCGCCTGGATCGCGCTGCTCGTGGTGCTCCTGCTGGGCGTGCAGAAGGGCATCGGCCGGGTGAACCTCGTGCTCATCCCGCTGCTGGTCCTGATGTTCCTCACGATCGTGGTCATCGCCCTGACGCTGCCGGGGGCCACCGACGGTCTCAACGCCTTCTTCACGCCGAACTGGGCGGCCCTCACCGACAGCGCCGTGTGGGTCGCCGCCTACGGCCAGATCTTCTTCTCGCTCTCGGTCGGCTTCGGCATCATGATCACCTACTCGTCCTACCTCAAGCCGAAGACGAACCTCACCGGCTCGGGGCTCGTGGTCGGCTTCGGCAACTCCAGCTTCGAGATCCTCGCCGGCATCGGCGTCTTCGCCGCGCTGGGCTTCATGGCTGGGGTCTCCGGCGTGGGCGTGGACGAGGTCGCCACCTCGGGCATCGGCCTGGCGTTCATCGCGTTCCCGACGATCATCTCCCAGGCGCCGCTCGGCACGCTCCTCGGCGTGCTCTTCTTCGCGACCCTCACCTTCGCCGGCTTCACGTCGCTCGTGTCGATCGTCGAGGTCGTCGTGGCGGCGGCCCAGGACAAGCTCGGCCTGCGCCGGCGCACCGCCGTGGTGGCCGTCGTGGTGCCCATGGCGCTGATCTCCCTGTCCCTGTTCACCACCACCACGGGGCTGAACCTGCTGGACGTCACGGACAACTTCGTGAACCAGTTCGGCATCGTCGCCGCGGCCCTCGTGTCCATCATGCTGCTCACGGCCGGCTTCTCCGCCCTGCCCACGCTGCGGGACCACCTGAACTCGGTGTCCTCCTTCAAGCTGGGCCGCACCTGGATGGTCGTGGTCGGCGGGATCACCCCGATCATGCTGGGCTACATCCTCATCAACACGCTCACCACCACCCTGTCGGACGGCTACGGCGACATGCCCGCGTGGTTCGTCAACACGTTCGGCTGGGGCACGGCCCTCGCCATCGTCGTCGTCGCGCTGCTGCTCTCCCGGCTGCCGTGGCCGGCCGGTTCGGCGGCCTCTGACCTGAGCCCGTCACCGGCCATCGTCGACGCGTCCGTGGACCGGCGCCGGCTGCAGGGCGGCCAGCCGCTCTCGCGCTGGTCGGACACCGCCCTGCGCACCCCGGCCCTCGACCAGGACTTCTCCTACCGGTCCCTCGCCGAGGGCACGGCCGGGTCCACGGGCCGGCACGCGGACGTCCCCGCCGAGGGGACCGGCCAGGCGCCCTGGAGCTCGGGCGCCACGTCCAGCACCACCGGATCCCAGGAGGACCCCCGATGACCACTCCCGCCATCATCATGCTCGTCGTCGCCGTGTGCACGGTGTGGGGCGGCTTCATCGCCGCCGTGCTCCACCTGCGGCGCACCCCGGAGATCGACGAGAACGACCAGGGCTTCGGCAGCGACGACTACGTCCGCACCACCTGACCCCTCCCGGTCCCGTCCCGGCACGGC
>NZ_JBISWK010000159.1:0-42603 GCF_044462205.1 Kocuria rhizosphaericola
GTGCCGGAAGGGTCGCCAGGGCCCGGCCGCGGGGCCCCCCGGATCCGGGTCGCCGGATCCGGTCGCCGGGCCCGGCCACCAGGTCCGGTCGCCGGGTGCAGCTTCCCGGCCCGGCCCCCGGGTCCGGGGTCGGATCCAGGTCCCGGGCCCGGGCACGGGCTTCAGGCGCGGCGGACCCGCGGGGCGCGCACCGCGTCCAGCACGAGCAGCAGCACCGCGAGCCACACGAAGCAGAAGCTGACCCAGCGCTCCAGGGGCATCTGCTCCCCGAACACGAGCACGGCCAGCAGGAACTGCCCGATGGGCGCCACGTACTGGATCATGCCCACGGTGCTCAGCGGCAGGCGGGTCGCGGCGACCCCGAACAGGATCAGCGGCACGGCCGTGATCACGCCCGCGGACAGCATCAGCAGGAGATGACCCGTGCCCTCCGTGCCCAGCGTCAGCCGGCCGTCCGCCCCGAGCATCGCCACGACCAGGGCCGCCAGCGGGGTCAGCGCCATCGTTTCCACGGTCAGGGTCACGATGGCGGGGTAGGACCCGCCCATCCTGTTCTTCACCAGTCCGTAGAAGCCGAAGGAGAAGGCCAGTCCCAGGGAGAGCCACGGCACCCGCCCGTAGAAGACGGCCATGACCACGACCGCGACGAAGCCGATCCCCACGGCCGTCCACTGCAGGGCCCGCATCCGCTCCCGCAGCACCACGACGCCGAGCAGGATGGCCACGAGCGGGTTGATGAAGTAGCCGAGGGACGCTTCCAGGGTGTTGCCCGTGGTCGTCGCGACCGTGTAGAGCAGCCAGTTGATCCCGATCAGCAGCCCGGCCACGGCCAGGGCTCCGAGGGTGCGGGGCGACCGCAGCGCCCGGCCCAGCGGGTGCAGCTGCCCGGTGAGCGCCAGCAGCGCCAGGCAGAAGACCAGGGAGAAGAGCACGCGCAGCGCGACGATCTCCACCGGAGTGGCCGGCTCCAGGGCCACGAAGTACAGCGGCAGCAGACCCCAGATGCCGTAGGCGGCGAATCCGGACAGCACACCGGCCCGGGTCCTCGACTGCTCGTCGGGATCCGGGCCGGGCGCGGTGTTGTATGCGGTCACGCTCGAGGGTACCGCCAGGGCTCAGAGGCCGAAGAATCGGCTGAAGAAGCCCTTCTTCCGCTCGCCCTGCTCCTCCTCGGCGGTCTCCTCGCCCTCCACCACGGGCTCCGTCCCGGCGCTGCCGGGAACCCCGGGGCCGGCCACGACCTCGCGCTCGACCTCGCGCTCCTCCTCGGGCTCCGCGACGGGCTCCCGGTGCTGCGCGGCGGCGGGCGCGGGCGCCTGCTCGGCGGCCGGCCGGACGGGCTCGGGGCCGGGCACCACCGTGGTGCTCACGCGGCCCGGGCGCACGTCCCGGTCCGAGGGCTCCTGGTCGAACGGGAGATCGGCGTCGCCGGCACCCGCGTGCGCGGCGGCCGGCTCCTCGGCCTCCCGCGGCGCCTCGACCGGCTCGGGCCGCTCCTGCGCGTGCTCCGTCTCGACGAACTCGGGCACCTCGATGGGCTCGGGCTGCTCCTGCGGGGCCTCCTCGGGCTGCGGGGTCTCCGCGGGCGCCGCGGCGCGCTGCGGCTCGGCCTCCTGCCGGGCCGCCGTGGCCTCGGCGGCGGCACGGTCCTCGCGCAGGGCGGCGGCGCGGGACCGGGCGTCCTCCGCCAGGTCCGCCAGGATCTCGGGGCCCACGGCCGGCTCGGCGGGCTCGACGCCCGAGATCTGGTGGTCGTCGAACCAGAACCGCTGGGCGCCGTCCCGGACGGTGACCACGCACGTGGCCGCGGTGTCCCACTCGACGTGGGCGCCGCGCAGCTTGGCGTAGGAGTCGACGGCGAGGTTGTGGTCCACCGCGGTGTCCGTGGTCAGCGCCTCGGCGATGACCCGCATCATCCGCTCCACGGTGAGCTCGGGCAGCTCGAACTCGGGCCCGTCCAGCAGCAGCCACGCGGTGACGCCGCCGCCGGCGCCCGCGGGGTAGTGCGCGTACACGCCCGTGACCGCCTTGGCCGCCAGGGTCAGCCGGCGGGCCAGGCCCTCCGCCACGGGCAGCTCGTCGGTGGACAGCTCGTCCACGCCCAGCCGTTCCCCGGCCTCGCGCGCCTGGACCGCGGCGGAGACGACCTCGGCCGGGAAGTGGCCCAGCTCCTGCCAGGACCAGATCCAGGACCCGCGGGAGGCGGACTCGGTGCCCAGCAGGTAGGGGGTCAGGGTCACGGGGGGCTCGGTCTGCAGGGTGAACGCCGGCGCGGAGAAGTCGACGTCCCACCCGGCGCCCTGGGTCAGCTCGGCCAGCCTGGCCTGGTACTCGGTGGAGATGAAGATCGACTCGTCGATCAGGTCCTGCAGCGTTTTCGTCATGCGTCCAGGCTAGCAACCATCACGGACGCGGGAGCGTCACGGCGGGCGCCGCCCGGTGGGTCGGCGCAGCCCCGGACGTCCGCTCCGCCCGCGGGCGGCCGGGGACCGCTTGGGTAGGGTGGGGGCGAGGCCCCCGGGGCTCGGCGACGCCGCGTCGGTCCCCGCGCCCGTCCCGTGACCACCACGATCCGAGCAGGCCCCTCGCGGGCCGGGAACGAGCCACCGCATGAGCGAGACCCCCGCCACCCCGACCTCCGGACCGGCTAGGCAGGACCTGCTGAACACCATCGGCTCGTGGGTGCTCTCCGTGCTGCGCACGGAGCCGGGATGGGACCGGATGGTCGTGGATCTCAAGGTCCAGGGCGGTCGCGTGCACCTGCGTGTGCGCGAGCAGCGGGGCCAGGAGGTGGTGCCCGGCACCGCCGGGCCCATCAAGGAGGACAGCGCCGTCATCCCCGCCGTCGAGCAGCTGCGGGAGAACGTCCACGTCCCGGGCCGCGGGACGTGGTTCACCGCCACGGTCGTGATCCTCGCCGAGGGCTGGCCGGAGCCGACCCACCGGATCGGTGGGACCTACGACTTCGACGGCGAGCCCCGCCAGTGGGGGACCGAGGGGCCGTTCACGGCCCGGGACGTCCTGGAGCACCTCGAGCGCTTCCCGCGCACCCGCGCCCGGATCCCGGCGTGGGCCACCGAGCTCGCCGAGCGGGACGGCGTCGAGCTGCCGGTCCTCGCGCCGGGCGCCGAGCAGCAGAGCGACCCCGAAGGGGTCGTCCACCCCCTGGCGAGGGCGGCTGTCGACCGCTTCGCGAGCGCCCCGGACAACAGGGCGATGATCGAGGTCATCCGCCAGTGCATGGCGGGCTCCCTGCTGCTGGACGTCTCCGCGAGCGACCTCGTGGAGGGCCCGGACGGGGAGGCCGTGGGGCCCGAGTCGACCCTGCGTGTCCAGACGCTGGGGGAGGCCGACGGCACGCGGTCACTGGCCGTGTACACCTCGGCGGCCGAGGCCCAGGCCATGTTCGACCGCCACCACCCGGACGGCGGGAAGCCCGTGCTGCTGCGGGAGTCCGCCGTCAAGGTCCTGAAGATGCTCGCGGACGATCCGCAGTACGACCACCTGGTCATCGACCCGGCCCGCCAGGGCTGCCGGATCAGCCGCCCCCAGGTCGAGTGGGCCATGCGGGCGCCGCGCAACGACGCCGTGAAGACCGCGATGCTCGAGAACAACATGTCGCAGCTGCTCGCGGGGCTCCTGGCCCCGGACGCGGTGCTGCTGCTCGGGGCGCGCGTGCAGGACGGGCGGGCCGTGCCCGTCTACGCGAAGCCGCAGGAGGAGGGCGCCACGCCGGACACCCTGCTGCTGTTCACGTCCGCGGCCGAGATCGCCGTGCTGGACACCACCCTGGAGGTCCGCTCCGCGCCGGCGCGCCAGGCGCTGCGCTTCGCCCTCGACGCCGGGGCGCGGAAGGTCAGCATCAACGCGCACCCGCCCGTGGCCACGCTGACCGACGACCAGCTCCGGGAGCTCCTGGCCCTCGTGGAGAAGCAGCAGGGGCAGGGGAGCGACGGGTCCTCCGGCGGGGCGGCCGCCCCGGGCGCGGCCGGGAACTGAGCCCGGGCGGACCGGTCAGCCCGCGGCGGGGGACGCCGGCGCGGGGGCCGGACCCGCCGCGAGGCAGTCGGCGCAGATGCCCTGGTAGACGACGTCGGCGGTGAGCAGCTGCATGCCGTGGTGCTCGGAGGGCGTGAGGCACGGTGTGTGGCCGACGGCGCAGTCGACGTCGGCGACCGTTCCGCAGCGCACGCAGTAGGCGTGGTGGTGGTTGTCCCCGGTGCGGGTCTCGTACAGGGCCGGTGACGCGGGCGGCTCGAACTTGCGGAGCATGCCGACGGCCGTGAGGTCGGAGAGGACCACGTAGACGGACTGGAGCGTGATCGCCGGAAGCACCGTGCGGACGTCCGCGAGGACCTCCTCCGCCGTGGAGTGCGGGCGGCGGTCCACCGCGTCGAGGACGGCCAGCCGTTGCTTGGTGACCCGGCGACCGTGGGAGCGCAGCAGGTCCGACCACGCGGCGGCCCGGGCGGTGTCCGGTGCGGGGCGTTCCGTTGTCTGCATCCCTCCACAGTAGCGTTATCACGATGCACTCACAATAGTGGGGCGGGCCCGTCCCCCGCTGTTTTCGCGATGGCGAACCCATCGTGACCGTTCTGGTCGCCCCCGCCCCCTCACGCCTTTACCCGCTTCTGACCTGCGCTTACGATGTGCGCGGGGGATGGGGGTCCGGTGCCGTCGTCGTGGCGTGCGCGCCCGCGAGCCGGACGGGACGTTCCCGAAGCCTTTTCTTCCCGAACGACCGCGACCACCACGGAGACAGACATGACGCGTCCTGCCCACGCCCGCCCGAACGGCCGCACCGCCGAGACGGAGGGTCCCCGAGACGACGTCCTCCTCGAGGCCGCCCACTCCGGGAACGCCGAGGCCTTCGGGGCGCTGCGGGAGCGGTACCGCGGCACGGCCCTCGCCGTCGCGCGGTCGCGGACCGGCAGCGCGGAGGAGTCGGAGCGCCTCGCCTCGGCGGCCTTCGGGCGGATCGAGCAGGTCGTCGGCGAGGGCGGCGGGCCGCGCGCCTTCCTCGGCGCCTTCGTCGTGTGGATGGTCGGGCGGGAGGCCGACGGCGGCACGCGGCCGGTCGCGCTGCCGGACGATCCCTCCGACCCCGCGTCCCTGGTCCGGGTCTTCAGCGGTCTTCCCGCCGAGTGGCAGGGCTTCCTCTGGCGCACCGAGGTGCTGGGCCACAGCGCACGCCGGGCCGCGGCGGCACTGGGGCTGGGCGCGGTCGCGGCCGCCGGTCTGCACCGCGACATGGTCCGCGGGCTCCGCGGGCTCTACGGCCAGGCGGCGGCGGACCGCGCGGCGGGACCGGACTGCGCGGAGTTCTCCCGCGAGCTGACCCACTTCGTCCGGGGCACCCGCGGGCAGCGGAGCCGGCGGGACGTCAAGGCCCACCTGGACGGGTGCGCACGCTGCACCGCCGAGTACCTGAGCCGTCAGGACATCGGGACGGGCCTGCGCACCTGGACGCTCCCCGTGCTGGCCGGCCTGCCGCTGTGGGGCACCGAGTCCCTCGAGCTCGCCAACCTCATCGCCGCTGCGGGGGGCGGCACCGCCGCGGCCGCAGGGGCCGGAGCCGCCGCCGTGGTGGGTGCGGGATCCGCTGCCGCCGGACACGGAGCGGGGGCTGCCGCGGTCGGCGCCGGAGCGGGCGCCGCCGGCGTCCGTCCGGACGCGGCGGCGGGCACCTCCGCATGGTCGGGCCGCACGGCGAAGGTCCTCCTCGGTGCCGGTGCCCTGGCGACCGCCGTGGCCGTCGCCGCAGTGGGCGTCTCCGGCGGTGGGGACCCCGTCCCGGCCGGGGACAGCCTCGCCGCCGAGCAGGCGCCGCGCACCGCTCAGGACCTGGAGAGATCGAGCGCGGACGATCCGGCGGCCGGCTCCGCGCGGACGGACGACGACGAGGCCGGCGCCGGGGACTCCGGACCGGACCGCGAGCAGGGCTCGGCCGGGGCGGACGAGTCCGGAACCGGTGCCGGTCCGCTCGACGCCCCGGCGGCCGGAACGCCCCGGGACGGTGCACGGCAGGAGGCCGCCGCCCTGGTCGGCGCCGCCGACCGTGGGACCGGCGACGCGGGCGCCGTGGCGGCCGGGGCCGCCGCGGGCGCGTCGGACGCCTCCGGTGGCGACGGAGTCACCCGGCCGGCAGCCGTCACGGAGCGTTCGGCGCCCGTGCGCAGCGGGGCCCGGGCCGCGGAGGCCGGCACGCCCGGTGCCGCGTCCGCGGGTGGATCCGCGCGGGGGACCTCGTCCGAGGGGTCTCCGACGAGCGCGCCGGCGCCGCGGGAGACGCGGGCACCCTCGACCGGTCCCGCGCCGGCACGGGAGGCGGGCACGCCCGCACCGGCCCCCTCACCGAGCTCCCTGCCGACCGAGGAGGCCAGCCCCGCGCCGCTCAAGGCGCCGGCGACTCCCGCCCGGACGACCGCACCGCCGAGCGACCCCGCGAGCACGGGCACCGCTCCCGGCGCCGGACGTCAGCACACGCACCGGGAGGCCGGAGCCACCGACGTGCGGCAGGTCGAGCGCGGGCCGCGGGACCGCGGGCGGAGCTGGGAGCACCGCCGGTCCGAGACCCCGAAGGACACCGGTCGGCATGGCCGCGACCACCAGCGGGGACAGCACGACAACCACGGTGGCCGCGGGGGAGGCCACGCCGGGGCGGGCGAGCGCGGCGCACACCGCTGAGCGCACGTCCCTGCCGATGCCCCGGCGGCTCGGCGTCCTCCGCCTGACTGGTGGACCGGCTGACCGGCGTCCACCGGCAGTCCACTGTTACGAACGGGAACGAGCCGTGACGCGGTCGGCGTGCCGCCCTCCGCGGCGGCGCTCTACCATGGGGTCGGGGGACCGGGGGGTCCACAGTCAGGAACCGCGCGCCGCCGGCGCGCGTCGTCATCGTGATCGCCGGGGGCCGCGCCCCCGCGGCACCGCTCCCGGGTCGCCCGCACCGCAAGGTGGCCGAGCGTTCCCGAGACCCACGGAGATCCCATGACGCGCACGACCGAGCCGCTCGCCCAGGGGCGCACACCGCGCACCGACGAGGAGCTGCTCGCCGCGGTGCGGGCGCAGCGTCCCGACGCCTTCCCGGACCTGCGGGACCGGCACTGGCACACCGCCGTGGTCGTGGCCCGGCTCCACACGCCGAGCCGCCAGGACGCGGAGCAGCTGGCGGGCACGGCCTTCGACCAGGTCCTCACCGAGATCGGCGACAAGGAGGAAATGGAGGACGGGCAGGGCGTCTTCCTGCGGGCACGGCTGGTCGCCGTCGTCGGCCGGGCCGGCGTGGAGCGCAAGCGCGCGGCCGAGACCGTCACCAGCATTTATCTCGGCCTCCCGGCGTCCTGGCAGGCCGTGCTGTGGCACCTCGAGATCGAGGCCCTCGAGCTCGAGCGGACGGCCGCGGTGCTCGGCCTGAGCCCGGCCGCCACCACGGCGCTGCACCTCGAGGCGCGCGCCGGGCTGCGGGCCGCCTACCGCCAGGCCCGGCTGGACCTCCCCACCCTCCCCGGGTGCGCGGACTGCGCGGCCGACCTCGGCGCCTTCGCCGACGACGGCCTGTCCGCCGAGCGGACGCAGGCCGTGCGGTCCCACCTCGACGAGTGCCCCCGCTGCACCGCCGACCACCTGTACCTCCAGGACACCGAGGCCGGTCTGCGCGGCTGGCTGCTGCCCGTGCTCGCCGGGGTGCCGCTGTGGGACACCCGGACCGGCGAGCTCGTGGAACTGGTCCGGACCGCGGGACGGATGAGCGCCGGACGACTCAGCGCGGCGCCCGGCACCGACGTGGCCGGCGGAGCCCTCGCCGCCGTCCACGTCTCACGACGGGGCCGGAAGGTGCTCCTCGGCGCCGGCGCACTGGCGGCCGCCGCGGCGCTCGCCGGAGTCGCCGTGACGGGCTCCGGCGGTCTCGGCGACGGGACCACGCAGGCCGCGGGGCGCACCGGCGGCTCCGGCACGACGGCGCCCTCCGCCGCCGCACCCGGCGCGTCCTCCGGGGCCGGTGACGACGCGGCGACGGTGGCACGCGGCCCCGGTGCTCCGGTGCCCGGTGCCCCGGTGCCCGGTGGCGCGGGCGGGGTGCTCTCGCTGCCGACCTCCGAACCGTCGCCCGGCCCCCTGACCGAGGCCGCGGCCGAGGCGCGCGCCGAGCGTGAGAGCAGCGGAACGATCATCACCGCCACCACGGCGGAGCGGACGGCCGCCGGCGCCCGGGAGACCGGCGCCGACTCCGGCGCGTCCACCGGCCGTCCCCCGGTCGCGGCGCCCCGGACGCAGACGAGCGCCCAGGACGACGGCCGCGCGCCTCGGCCCGCGGCGTCGCGCGCAGAGCGCTCGGGTGCAGGGTCCCGAGGCACGGAGTCCTCGGACAGCGGCGCCACCGGCCCCGCCACCGCCGCTGCCGGTGGCGGGGCCGGCACTCCTGCGTCGCCCGCGGACGACGGCGGCACCACGGCCGGGGGCTCCCTCGCCGAGCAGCCCCCGGCGCCTGAGGCACCTGCACCCCGGACGCCTGCACCCGGGACGCCTGCACCCGGGACGCCTGCACCCGGGGACCCGGTCACCGGGACTCCCGTGGAGGAGACCCCGGCGCCCGGAGCCCCCGTGTCCGAGGCCCCGGTGGAGCAGCCTTCGGCGCCGGACACCCCTGTGGAGGAGGTCCCGGCGACCCAGCCCCCGGCGACCGGAGCACCCGCGCCCGAGACGGCGGCACCGGCGACCCAGCCCTCGGCGACCGCAGCACCCGCGCCCGAGACCTCGGCACCGGCCTCCCAGCCCCCGGCGACCGGAGCACCCGCGCCGGAGGCCTCGGCACCGGCGTCCGGCGAGGCCGTCGTCGTCGACCCCACTCCGGGCGGGTGACCGCGGGCCGCCGCTGAGCAGTGCGGAAGGACGCCCGGAGCCGGCTGGGAGGTCTCTGCACGTCGCCCGGGCCGGGAAGACCGGAGCCGCCGGCGGGGTTGTGCCCAGCGGAAGACCCCTGCCGTCGATGAAGGAGCCGAACCCGCGATGCACCACCACAACAACGGGCTCAAGACCGTCCTGCTCCTCGGGGGCTTGTGGGCCGTGCTGCTGGCCATCGGGTGGTTCGTGGCGAGCGGGACCGGAAGCAGCGCCTTCATCTGGATCTTCGCCCTGATCGGTCTGGCGTCCACGGCGTACAGCTACTGGAACAGCGACAAGCTCGCGCTGCGCTCCATGCGTGCCATCCCGATCACCGAGCAGCAGGCGCCGGGGTACTACCGGATCGTGCGGGAGCTGTCGCAGCGGGCGGACCAGCCGATGCCCCGCCTGTTCATCGCGCCGACCATGAGCCCCAACGCGTTCGCCACCGGCCGGAACCCGGAGAACTCGGCGGTCTGCGTGACGGAGGGCATCCTCCAGATGCTCGACGAGCGCGAGCTGCGGGGCGTGCTCGGCCACGAGCTGATGCACGTCTACAACAGGGACATCCTCACGTCCTCGATCGCCGCGGCCGTGGCCGGCATCATCACCGCGGCCGCGCAGTTCCTCCAGTTCACGGCCATCTTCGGCGGCGGGCGGGGCGGCGACCGCGGCAATCCCCTGGTGGGGCTGCTGCTGGCCTTCCTGGCGCCCCTCGCCGCGACCGTCATCCAGCTCGCGGTCTCCCGCACGCGCGAGTACGACGCCGACGAGGACGGCGCGAAGCTCACGGGGGACCCGCTGGCGCTGGCCTCGGCCCTGCGCAAGATCGAGATGGGCACGAACGCCCGGCCGCTGAACCCTGCGGACCAGAAGCTCGTCAACACCTCGCACCTGATGATCGCCAACCCCTTCCGGCGCGGTGGCACGGCGAGCCTGTTCCGCACCCACCCCCCGACCGCGGACCGCGTGGCCCGGCTCGAGGGCATGGCCGGCCTCGGCCGGCGCTGAGCGCTCCGCCACCGGTGCGCGGCGCGCCGGAAGGGCTCCGGGCGGCCGCGCGGCATGGGGTGATCGGCCCACGGCGGCTGCTGGGCGCTGCACCATCCTCCCGATGCGGCACGGACCCCCGCTTCCTAGGCTGGAGCCGTTCCAGCAGATCGAGGGAGGTCTCCGCCATGAACACCCAGCACATCGAGACGCTCGTCATCGGAGCAGGCCAGGCCGGCCTCGCCACGGGTCGACACCTGCAGCGGCTCGGGCGGCCGTTCCTCGTCGTGGACGCCCACGACCGGGTGGGGGACAACTGGCGGCGCCAGTGGGACAGCCTGCGGCTCTACACGCCCGCCAGGTACGACGGCCTGCCCGGCCTCCCCTTCCCGGCGGATCCCTGGTCCTTTCCGCAGAAGGACGAGGTCGCCGCCTATCTGGAGAGCTTCGCCCTGCACTGGGACCTGCCCGTGCGCACGAACACCACCGTCGACTCCGTGGAAGCCCGTCCCGGCGGCGGCTACACGGTGTCCCTGGGCGCCGACACGATGACCTGCGACAACGTGGTCGTCGCGACCGGGACGTTCGGCCGGGCACCGCACGTCCCGCCGTTCGCGCAGGACCTCGACGGCTCGATCCTCCAGATGCACTCCAGCGACTACCGCCGGCCCGACCAGCTGCGGCCCGGACGGGTGCTCGTCGTCGGTGCCTCCCACTCGGGCACGGACATCGCCTTCGAGATCGCCCGCACGCACGAGACGATCCTCTGCGGCCGGGACCCCGGCCAGCTGCCCGTCCGGCTGGAGTCCCGCAGGGCGCGGGTCGTGCTGCCGCTCCTGCTCTTCATGGGACGGCACGTGCTCACGCGCCGCACGCCCGTCGGGCGCCGGGCGATGGCCCACGTCCGGTTCCACGGTGCACCCATGCTCCGGGTGAAGCGGGAGGACCTGCGGGAACGCGGGGTGGAACGGTTGCCGGACCGCGTCACGGGGGTGGCCGGAGGGCTCCCTGTCGTGGGCGACCGGCCAGTGGCGGTCGAGAACGTGCTCTGGTGCACCGGCTTCCGGCAGAGCTTCGACTGGATCCGGCTGGACGTCGTGGACGGGAGCGGCTGGCCACGGGAGTTCCGGGGAGTCGCCGAGGACGCCCCGGGGCTGTACTTCTGCGGCCTGAGCTTCCAGTACTCCTTCACCTCGATGCTCCTGCCGGGCGTCGGCCGCGACGCGGAGCACATCGCCCGGCAGATCGCCCGGAGAGCGTCGCACCCGTCCCGGCGGCTGCCGTCCGCCCACCACCGGGGGCTATCCTCGGGGGGTGGGGGAGGTGCACATGGGAGTCCTCGAGGATCTCGCCCGGGCCCGGCAGGCGTTCGAGCGCCGCGAGTGGGTCGCGGCGTATGACGCCCTCTCCGGCGCCCAGGGCGCGGCCATGCCTGCCGAGGACTTCACCCGGCTGGCCACGACGGCGTACCTCCTGGGACGCCTGAACGACTTCATCCAGGCCATGCAACGGGCCTACACCGCGCACGTCGAGGCCGGCGAGACGCTGGCCGCCGTCCGGTGCGCCGCCCAGCTGGCGATGGTGCTGCTCACCAGCGGGGAGGGCGCCGTCGCCGGCGGATGGGCGGCACGGGCCCAGCGCATGCTCGCCGACGTGGAGGGCGACGTCGTCGAGCGCGGCCAGGTGCTCGCCCCGATCATGCTCCGGCACGTCCTGGCCGAGGAGTACGACCGGGCGCACGAGCTGGCGCTGGAGATCATCGACTACGGCCGCCGGTTCGACGACGCGGACCTGCTGGCCACCGGGCTCAACGTCCAGGGCCGGTTGCTGCTGTACTCCGGGCACGTCCCCGAGGGGCTCGCCCTGCTCGACGAGGCCATGATCGGCATCTCCACCGGGGACGTCTCCCCGATCGTGGCGGGCACGACCTACTGCTCGCTGGTCGAGGCGTGCCAGGAGGTGTCCGACTTCGGCCGGGCCGCCGAGTGGACCGCCGCACTGACGAACTGGGTCGGTGCCCAGCCCGGGCTCGTCGCGTTCACAGGACAGTGTGCGGTCCACCGGGGACAGATCATGCGCCTGAGGGGAGCTTTCCACGAAGCCGTGGAGGAGTTCGAGCTGGCGGTGGAACGCTACGAGAGGACCGGGACGCCGGCCCCCGCCGGGCTGGCCATGGACGAGTGCGGCGGCGTGCTGCGCATCCTCGGCGAGCTGCCCGCCGCGGAGGCGGCCTACGCCCGCGCGATCCGCTTCGGCCACGACCCCCAGCCGGGACTGGCAATGCTCTGGCTCGCCCGCGGACGCACCGCCGACGCACTGGCGGCGGTCCGGCGGCTGCTGGCCGAGCCGCGCGATCCGGTGCACCGGTCCCGGCTGCTGCCTGCCGCCGTGGAGATCCTCGTGGCGGGAGACGCCGTGGACGAGGCGGATGCGGCGAGCCGGGAGCTGACGTCCGTCGCGGAGTCCTTCGGGTGCCCCGGTCTGAAGGCCATGGCGCACCATGCGCGCGGTGACGTGCTGCTCGCGGCGGGCCAGCCCGCTTCCGCCCTGCCCGAGCTGCGCCGGGCGAAGCTCGACTGGCAGCGGCTCGAGGCCCCGTACGAGACCGCCCGCGCCCGCCTGCTCGTCGGCGGCGCCCTGCGCGCGCTCGGCGACGACCGGTCCGCTCGGGCCGAACTCGGCGCGGCGCGGCAGGCGTTCCACGAGCTCGGCGCTCCGGCGGAGGAGTCGGAGTCGGCGCGACTGTGCGGTCCGGCAGCCCCCCACGGTCTCACGGACCGCGAGGTCGAGGTGCTCCGGCTGGTCGCGTCCGGCAGGACCAACCCCGAGATCGCGGCCGAGCTGTTCCTGAGCGAGAAGACGGTGTCGCGCCACCTGTCGAACATCTTCACCAAGCTGGACGTGCCGACTCGCACGGCAGCCGCGGCCTTCGCGTTCGGGCACGGGATCGTCTGAGCCCCGGGCCGGTCCTCCGGCGGCCGAGGGCCGACCCCGCCCGGTGGCTCAGCGGTAGTTGATGAACTGCAGGTCCACCTCGAGCTCCGAGCCCTTGAGCAGCGTGATGACGTCCTGGAGGTCGTCGCGGGACTTCGACGACACCCGGAGCTCGTCGCCCTGGATGGTGGCCTTGACGCCCTTGGGGCCCTCGTCGCGGATGAGCTTGGTGATCTTCTTCGCCTGGTCCTGGGCGATGCCCTCCTTCACGGAGGCCTCGATCCGGTACTCCTTGCCGGAGGCGAAGGGCTCCCCGGCGTCGAGGGACTTCAGGGAGATGCCGCGCTTGACCAGCTTCGACTGGAAGACGTCGAGGACGGCGTTGACGCGCTCCTCGGAGTTCGCCTTCATGAGGATCTTCTCGCCGGAGAAGTCGATCTCGGCGCCCACGCCCTTGAAGTCGTAGCGCTGCGCGATCTCCTTCTGGGCCTGGTTCAGGGCGTTGGACACCTCCTGCTTGTCGACCTTGCTGACGACGTCGAACGAGGAATCGCTGGCCATGCTGCCTCCTGTGCTGGGACGGTGGACGGGCGGCGCGCGGCCCGTGGGTCTGTGGCCCAGCTTACCGGGCGGCCCCGTCACCGTTTCGTGACCTGCGCTCAAGGAACTGTTCAGGTCGGTCTCCCAGGATGGCGGCATGAGCACATCCCCGGGCCACGACGACGTGGTTCCCGTCCCGGGCCGGACCCGGCGCGGCAGCGCCGTGGCGGCCACCGCACTGGCGGCGGTTCTGCTGATGGGCATCGGGCTGGGCCCGGCGGCGGCAACCGCTGCCGAGACGGCGCCGCAGCCCCGTCCGGGGACGGGGGCCGCGGCCACCGAGCGGATCGACCCCGAGGTCGCGCAACGGCTGGTCGGCGTCGCCCAGGACCTCGCGGAGGCCGTGACACACGGCGAGATCACCGCGGAACAGGCCACGAGCTTCCTCCGGAAGGTCTGCGAGCGGCTGGCCGGCTGAGCCGGTCGCGGCAATTTCGCATCACGGCGGATGTTCTGTACTGTTGAAGTGCTCCCGCACGCGGGGGCCGCCACCACCGGTCCGGACGGGCCGGCGGCAGCACCCCGGCAGATTACCCGAGCGGCCAAAGGGGGCTGACTGTAAATCAGCTGGCAATGCCTACGGGGGTTCGAATCCC
The DNA here is from genome assembly GCF_044462205.1 of Kocuria rhizosphaericola. NCBI lineage: Bacteria > Bacillati > Actinomycetota > Actinomycetes > Micrococcales > Micrococcaceae > Kocuria > Kocuria rhizosphaericola. The sequence continues at coordinate 14,004 of NZ_JBISWK010000159.1, forward strand.
TCATCTGCCACGGCACGGGAAAACCCCGGTTCACTAGGAGAAACACCTAGGAACCGGGGTTTTCTGTTGCCTGGTGTCCTGCCGCTAACAGCTCTGAGGACCCCTGATTGTTAGAGGGATGTTAGAGCCGCCCATCAGGGGGTTGATGTCGTGGACCGCCTTGGGATCAACGCCGCGGCCCGTTCCGCGGCGTCCCGACCAACCCCCTCGAGCAGATGGCTGTACACGTCCGCGGTGAAGCTAGACCGCGAGTGCCCCAGTCGCTTCGACACAATGTTCATGTCTACCCCGGCCGCGAGCATCATGGATGCCTGTCCGTGGCGGAGGTCGTGGAGGCGTACTCGGCGCAACGGCACCAGGGAGCCCTCGGTGCGCTCGCGATCCTTCGGGACCATCACCTTGTCGGTCAGCCGGTGGAACAACCGGTCGACCCGCTCCGGGCGCAACGGGGTGCCGTCCTCCTGGCAGAACACGAGTCCGTGGTCTGCGTACCCGTGCCTCCACTCTTCCCGCTCCGCGCTCTGAGCGACCTGCCATCCGAGCAACACCCCGGCTGTGTTCCGGTCCAGCTCGACCCGCCGGTACTCACCGGACTCGGTTTTCGGCGCGGCGAACTTCAATCCCACGTGCACCTCATCACAGGATGGGCAGACCTCTGTGGTGCCCGACCGTTCCGTGAGCTGCTGTCGAATCACCAGTACACCCCGAGCAACGTCCACGTCATTCCACCGCAACCCCAAAGCCTCCCCGCGGCGCAGGCCGGTGGATGCGATGACCTCGAACAGCGGCGCCAGCCGTTCCTCCTGTATGCCGTCCAGGAAGGCGCCCAGTTCCCACGGCTCCCATGGGTGCACCCTGGTTCGCTGTACCTTGGGCAGCTCGACGTCTCGGGCTGCGTTGAACGACACGAGCCGCATCCGCACCGCCGTGGTCAGCGCGGAGCGCAGGCAGGCATGCACGCGCACCACCGTGTTCGCAGACAACGGCTTCCCGCCGGCGCCAGCCTCGGTCTGGAGCCGCGCCAGGAGGTCGGAGACGTGCCCCGGCCGTAGGTCGCGCAGCCGGACGTTCCCCAGGTTCGGCACCAGGTAGTCGGTCATGTGCTGCCTATAGAGGCGTTCCGTGGCCGGGCGCAACCCGTTGGCGACCTTCCGGTCCAGCCACGTCTCGAGCCAGGCGCCCACCGTCATGCCCCGATCGTCGGTCCAGGTGCCGGCGTTGATCTGTGACACCAGGTCGGTGGCCGCGGCCTGGGCCTCGCGCTTGGTCTTGAACCCGCCCCGGGCGACCTGCTTCCGCTTCCCGGTCGCGGGGTCCGTGCCGGCGGCGATGTTGAACCACCACGCGCCGTGCGACTTGGTACAGACCCGCCGTTTCCCGGTGCTGGGGTCGGTCAGCTCTGTGGCAGAACAGGTGCATCGCTTGAACACCGATCCGGCCATCACAGCCCCCCCGGGACGGAGGAGCGGTCAAGTTCGGCGCGGCCGTACAGACCTACCAGGTCGTCCGGTATGGGGAGGGGATGGTTCAACAGGCGCTCGCAGGCCTCGCGGTAGGGGAGAGATTCCTTCAAGGCCCATACCGCATGGTCGCGCAGTGTTGCCTGCAGCTCCTCGCTGGGTGGATTTCCCATGGGCTGCCTAATGAATCGACGTGCCTTGTTTTCAGCAGCCCGGATGCTCCGCAGATTTATCAGCAGGGAGACCTCGATGTCGGGATCGCCCGGAGTGATGGTGGTCTCGCCCGTGAACCAGGTGAGGGCGTCGAAGGTCATGGCTGAATTATTGGGTAACACCTCGACCTCCAGCCCCGCCTGGTCGGTGGGGAACATCAGGGTCACTGGGGGTACTTCCAGGGCCGCGGCGATCGCCATCAGGTCCGTGACGGTCACGCTGTCCCTGCGTCCGTTCTCCAGATTCGCTATGGAGGTGCGCTTCATCGGGATCCCCCGGGCCTCGCACAGATCCGCCAGCGTCTGCGCCGACATCTTCTTCCGTTTGCGCGTCTCGGCCACGTTCTTGCCGATGCGGTGTGTGGTGGTGGTGCCCCAGTCGTCCATGCCACTCTCCGTCGTTGTGCTCCAGTGATGGATTTCCAGTACAGCTTGACACGAGACGGCACAGGGGTCAATCTTGTGGAGTGACCCCGGCAGGGTCAGAAAACAGGAAAGGTGACCTCATGGAACACAAATGCTGCGACACCCCCGCCACACTTCCTCTTTGGCCCGACGTCGCCACAGTGCTCGGTATTGGCCGGTCGACCGCGTACGAGCTCGTCCGGACGGGTGAGTTTCCGATTCGGGTCCTCCGGCTCGGGAAAAAGCTCCGGGTGTCCACGGTCGACCTGGACCGGTACCTCAGTGGCCACCGGGACCGCGCTGCGTAGTCAGCAACACCAGCAACGGCGCCCCCATCCGGGGGCGGGGCGGACAGGCCCGTGGAAAAAGGAGAACCCCCGCATGGGGCGGGGGCTCCCGGAGAGTGAACAACGTGCACACCAATATACCCCCCACCGGTACCCAGAACCAGGGGCGCAACCCCGACCAGTTCCTGGACTTGGCCATCCGGCTCATCCGCAGCAACGATCAGCTGGCCCTCGCGTGCCACCGGCTTGGGATCGAGTCCCAAGCCACCCCGCAGCCCTACCGGCTGCACCCGGAGGACATCGACCTCATCGTTCGTCAGCTGTCCGTGGCCTTGATTCTGGCGCAGGAATCCGCCCAGACCGCCCGTGCCGCGTCCACGGGTCCCCAGCGGTACACCGGCACCGCCCGCGGGGACCGCGCCGCAAAGGGGCGCACTCACGACCCCTACCCCATCTACACCGCCGAGGAGCTGGAAGAGATCGAGAACCATCAGGAGGGTCGAGCAGCATGACCGCCTACCTCGCCGAAGTTCTCGACGACGTGCAGAAGTTCGCCACCAGGTTCATCGCCTACCCGACAGCTGAGGCTGCTCCGGTCCACGCACTCTGGATCGGGCACGCACACCTGGTGGACGCCTTCGAAAACACCCCGCGGCTGGCGTTTCTGTCCCCGGAACCGGGCTCGGGAAAGTCCCGGGCGATGGAGATCACCGAAGCTCTGGTGCCTCGCCCGGTGCTCAGCGTCAACGCCTCAGTGGCCTACGTCTTCCGGAAAATCTCAGACCCGGACGGCTTGCCGACTCTGCTCATGGACGAGGCCGACGCCGTGTTCTCCCACAAGAAGGCCGACGGGAACGAGGACCTGCGCGGACTGCTCAACTCCGGCTACCGGAAGGGCGCGACAGCTGGGCGGGTGGTGATGCGGGGCAACGAGCAGATCCCGGAGGACTGGCCCAGCTTCTGCCCCGTCGCACTCGCAGGATTGAACGAACTGCCCGACACATTGATGAGCCGTTCCATCATCGTGCCGATGAAGAAGCGCCGGCCGGATCAGGTGGTGAAACCGTACCGGCGCCGAACCTACGGGCCCGAGGCGGCCGAACTGGCCGCCAGGTTGCAGCGTGCTGCACGCCGTCACTTCGATGAGGTGCGGGATGCGTGGCCGGAGCTGCCGCCGGGGATCGAGGACCGGGACGCGGACATATGGGAACCCTTGGTAGCCGTCGCGGACGCCGCCGGCGGGCACTGGCCCCAGACCGTCCGGGAGGCCGCCACTCAGTTGGTCGCCATCGCCAAGACCAAGCCCCAGACGCTGGGGGTGAAACTGCTGGCCGACCTGCGCGACGTGTTCGGGAACCGGGAGACCATGCTCACCACAGACCTCCTGGACGAGTTGATCGGGATCGACACCTCGCCGTGGGGCTCGATCAAGGGACAGCCGGTCGACGCCCGATTCCTCGCCCGCACTCTCACCAAGTTCGAGGTGTTGACGAACCAGACAGTCCGGACTGCCACGGGGCGGGGGAAGGGTTACAAGAAGGTGGACCTGATCGATGCCTGGGAGCGCTACCTGCCGCCCGTTCCCCCGAAAACCGGTGACACCGGTGACACCGGTGACGCCCCCAACCGGCTTGTCACTGATGTCACCGACCGCAACACATCACCGTCGCCGGCCAAAGACCCTGTGACAAGGCATGTCACGGATGTCACCGATGTCACCGACTTTCCGGACAACGGGCAGGGCACTTGCCCACACGGCGGCCTCGAGAATGAATGCTTCCAGTGCAAAGCCGAAGGGTGGGACGCCGCATGAACCCTCTCCGCGACCTCCGCCGCGTCCCTGACAACGACGGACACCTCATCCCCATCACCGGCCGCTGGTGTCCCTCGTGCCGTTACCCCCTTCACCCGGCGCTCGCGGACGATGTGCACCCGTGCTGCGATTGGAGGCTACTCCCATGACGGACGACAGCGAGCGCCTGGACGAGTTCGAGGACATGCCCGATCTCACTCGCATCTGTAAGACCAAACCGGACTGGATCGAAGCTGCCCAACAACTCCAGCGACGCAATCACCGGCTGCAGGAACTGCTCCACCGCTCACAGACCGACGCCGCCCGGCAGAAGGGAGGCACATGATGGGACGCCGCAGCGCCGGCGCGGGAGGGCTGAATCCTGGAGCATTCGCCGCTAGCAACCCAATCCGGCCATACCGGGGCCGGCCGGGTGGTGCCACGCAGGACACGAACCGGGACACCCAGGGGAGGAATCAGAAATGACCACGCAGAACGAAGTCGCTCTCCAGAATGAGGCCCGGGTCCTGGAGCTACGTGCCCAGGGCCGGACCACTGAGCAGATCGCCAGCGACCCCACGGTGGGGATCACTACCCGGTCCGGTGTTGCCAAAGCGCTCCGGCGTGGACTCGAACGGCGGTCCAGGCTCGGCGCTGAGGAGCTGGTGGCGTTGTCGATGGAGCAGCTCGATCAGATCGACGCCGCGGTCTCGGCTGTGGTGACCATGCCCGGGGTCGGTGCCGCAGAGATCATCCGGGCGCTGGATCTCCGCCGCAAGGTGGTAGAGACCCGGGCCAAGATGATGGGGCACGACGGCAGCTCGGTTCGGCGGGAGACCAGTGACGGCCTCGTTCATCACCATGGTCCGCAGAACGCGTACAGCCCACCGCCGGGGGAGACTCGACCGTTCTTCTTGACCGTGGACATCACCAACGTCCCCGCTCACCTGATCCCTTGGGACGAACTGGAAGTGAACCCAGCTCCCGGCAAGGGGACTAGTGCCGAATGGGGCATACCCACGGTGGGCATCAACCCCGCCTGTACGGGCCGGGGGGCCGCCGCACGAGTTGCACAGGATGGCGGGCTGCTCCACAGCGGCGTCTACTTCCGGTATCTCGGGGCGTTCGAGGACATCAGAAACAGCGACCTTCTCCGGTATGTGGCGGGCGATTTCATGATCACATGACATGTGTCCACCAAAGCTAGAGTGTGTTGGCGTGTCGCCGTCACGGCGCTCGCGTTTTCATCGGACCATGGGCATAACTGCACCGGGGCAACACCAGAGGACTTGGAGAGATGACGTTGGCTGACGAGAGGTGGATCGAAGTCAGCCCATCGGAGTTCGAGCACGAAGCCCGAGGCTTGACCTACCTCCGTGGCCTGCTCCCGGACGAGTCCCCGTACCGAGCCTGGACCAACTTCGAGTTCCGCGACTCCCAGGGCCGGTGGCACGAGGTCGATGCCATGATCCTTACCCGCAATACCCTGCACATCGTCGAGCTGAAGTACTACAGCGGGACCATCTCCGGCACCGACACCCGGTGGCGTCGTGACAACGGCGGCGGCAGTCGCTCCGAGGATTCCCCGCTCATGCTGGCGCAGAAGAAGGCCCGCGTCTTCGCGTCCCGGCTGAAGGACGAGTTCACCGAGTGGGCGGCCCAGAAGGGCATCGACTCCCGAGCACACATGCGCCAGGTGGTGCCCTTCGTCAAAGCCGCGGTCTTGCTGCACCACCCGCACGTCCGTGTCGACCTCAGCGACGCCTCGAAGCAGGATCTGTGGGGACTCGACGAGACCGAGAGCGTCTCCGGGCTTCCCGGCATCTCCGGCCTCATCCACGAGGACCCGCACAACGGCACGCCGATCGGTAGCAATCAGGAGCAGATCCTCGCCCAGCTGATCCAACGCGTCGGCGTGGAACGCCGCGAACGGCAGGTCGGTTCGTGGATCCTGCACACCAGTGAGGTCCTCGGCGAAGGCCCGGGCTGGCTGGACCTCGCCACGAGCCACTCCGCGCTGCTCGACCGCCAGGGCCGGATCCGCATCCACCTCACGCCCGCGGGTGCCTCCAAGGAGGAAGTCCGTCACCGACGCCAGGTCGCAGAGCACGAGTTCCGCCTCATGAGCCGGCTCTCCCACGACGGTCTGATGCGTCCCGTCGATCTGCTCGAGACCGACATGGGCGTGGGCTTGGTCTACGACTACGACCCTGCCTACCAGCGCTTGGACCTCTGGATGGCGGACCAGATCAATGGCGTGGCCCTCGAGGACCAGCTGGAGATCGTCCGGCACATCGCCGAGACCATCGACTACGCCCACCGCAACGCCGTGGTCCACCGGGGCCTCTCGCCGAAGACCGTGTGGGTCAAACGCGAGCAGAACCGCCTCTCGGTCAAGCTCAGCGACTGGCAGACCGCCGGTTCGGCGTCGGCCGATGCCGCGGAGGCGGGCGTCACGAGCCTCGTGCGCACGGAGGCCACCGAGCTCGGAGGAACGGACGACGACGGCGCGCGGTCCGCGGCGTACCGGGCTCCTGAAGGCCGCTGGATCAGCCCGTCCACGGACCGCATGGGTCTCGACGTGTTCGCCCTCGGCGCGCTGACGTTCTACGTCCTGACGGGCCGGCACCCGGCCGAGAGTGCCCTCGACCTGGCGGAGAAGCTCCGCGAGCAGGGCGGTCTCGACGCTGCCGCATTCGTGCCGCAACTGGGCTCCAATGTCCGTGATGCCGTGCTGGGCGCGACGCGGTCGCGGCCGAGCGAGCGCACGTCGACCGTCCGGGACTTCCTGGACCGGCTCGAGCGGCCGGACGTCGCCGAGATCGTCGTGGACGACCCGCTGGAAGCCACGGCCGGAACCGCCCTGGCCGGCGGGCGGTTCGTCGTGCAACGACGACTGGGCAAGGGCTCCACTGCGGTCGGCATGCAAGTCGAGGACCGCACCGGCGACGAGCCCGTGGTCCGGGTCCTCAAGCTGGCGCTCGACGACAAGGCCGCCGCGCGCCTGCAGGTCGAGGCCGAGGTCATGGCCGACCTGCCGCGCTCGCCGCGCCTCGTGGCACGGGTCGAGGGCCCGATCGACGTCGACGGCCGCCAGGCCCTCCTTTTGGAGTCTGCCGGATCGCAGACCCTCACCGAGCTGCTGCGCGAGCGCCGCGGCCGCCTGTCCCTCGACCTGACCGAGCGCTTCGGCAACGACCTCCTCCAGGCGGTTGAGCTCCTCGACAAGGCCGGCATCGTCCACCGTGACATTAAGCCCTCGAACCTCGGCGTGCGTCCGGACAGCAACAAGTCCAAGCACCTGGTGCTCTTCGACTTCTCCGCGTCCCGCGCCGACCCGGACAACCTCGAGATCGGCACCGCGCCCTACCTCGACCCCTTCCTGGGCCTCGACCGTCCCCAGTATGATTCCGCGGCGGAGCGCTACGCCGTGGCCGTGGTGCTTTTCGAGATGGCAACCGGAAGGACGCCGTACTACGGCGACGACCCCTACGCGGCACCCACCGTGGTCGACGACGATGTCACGGTCCTCCCCGGCGACCTGGACCCCTCGCTGGAGCAGCCCCTCGGGGCTTTTTTCTGTCGCGCACTGGCCCGCGACACCGCGGAGCGCTTCGACACGGTCCAGGAAATGCGCGCAGCGTGGCAAAGGGCATTCGCCGGCCAGCGAACCACGGCTCCCGAGGACGCCGACGATTTCGCCGACCGCGCCGAGATCGGCACTCTGCTGACGGAGGCAGGTCTGTCCGCCAGAGGGTTGTCGGCCCTCGAGCCGTTCCGGGTAAAGACGGTCGGTGATCTGCTGGCGGTCGACGCCGTCCGGCTCAACCGCCTCTCCGGGGTGGCCGAGGCAACCCGTCGGGAGGTCAAAAAGCGTGCCAACGCCTGGCGGCGCCGCCTCGGCGAGCAGGTGGTGCCCGGCGCCCCCGAGGCAGACCTGCCGACCCTGACCCGCTCAACCGACCTGCTCCGCGAAGCGCTTGACGGTGGGCGCACCTCGAGCGGTGTCGAGGCCGTCGACCTAATCCTCGGCCGCACCGGATCCCTCGAGGCCTTCGCCACGCAGGCGGAGCTCGGCGCGTCTGTGAGCAAGGCCGTCACACCGGGGCGCGTGAGCCAGCTCCTCGAGGAGGTGCACAGCTCATGGGCAGAACACGATGACCCTCTTCGTCTCCTGCGCACTCTTGAGCATGTAGTTGACGCCCGGCTCGATGAGCTGGGACAGGTGGCGACGCCCGACGAGCTCACCGAGGCCATTCGCACGGCCTCCACGGCCGGAACCGAGAGGCCCGCTGAGGCCCGCAGACTCGCCCACGGGCTCCTGCGCATAGTCGTCGACCGGCGCAGGGCGCTGCTTCGCGGTGAGCAGGACGCCGAGCTCCTCGAGGTCCGGCGTCGGGACAAGCGCGTTTTCGCCATCGCCCGGGACACCCGGCTGCTCGACCTCGCGGACACTCTCGGCTCGGAGGCCGACGCCCTGGTCCGTCGCGGGGCCGCTGGCGACGATCTCGTGTCGGCCGATCGTGTCCTGGCCCAGTTCCGCGAGCACCAGCAGGACGACGATCCCCAGCCGCTGTGGGACGGCCTCCGTCCGGTGCGACTCGCCGCGCAGATGTCCTCCACCGCGGCGGCCACGAGCATCGGCGAGCTCTACGTCCGGGACCTCGCCCCGCACCGCGCTGTCGCCCTGGTACTCGGGGGCATCGGGGTGCGTGAGCAGCTCACCCCGAAGGAGATCCACGACCGCGTGCGCTCGCGCTTCCCGTCCTTCGGCTCGTTGCCGAACCGGCCGGGTCTGGACACCGTGCTGCGGGAGGCTGGCGTGGAGCTGGTCTACGACGAGACGCGCAAGGTATACCAGAGCCCCACCGTCCGGGGCGACACCACGGGGCTGTACACTCAGGTCCCGACCTACATCGCCGACGACGCCGAGGACCTCAGCGCCGGGGCCCTGACCCAGCGGCTCAAGGACAGCATCGACCGCCGCTCCTACCTCGTGCTCGGCACCCGCCCGGACCGCATGGCCAAGCTGGAGCAGATCCTGGAGCAGCAGTTCGCCGGACAGATCCTGGACGTCACCGGCCTGCTCCTCGACGAACTGCACCGGATGGCCGACGAGGGCAAGGCGCCCGCGTGGCCCACCCTCGCTGCCGCCGATGCCCAGCCGGAGACGGCCCGTCCGCGCAAGGGCCTGCAGATCGTCGTGGATCGCGCGATCCCCCGCATCCGTGAGCGGTTGCAGGAGGTCCTGAACGACGCCGAACGCCCCGGGCCGGTCGTCCTCACCGAGACCGCTCCGCTGGTCCGTTACGGGCACGGTGCCGTCCTGCGCCAACTGAGCGACCTCACCGAGCGCCGGGAGCGCGCCGTGTGGGTGCTCGTGCCGCAGTTCGCCTCCCACGTCGGGGCCATGGTCGACGGCGAGTCCGTGCAGACCTCCCCCCAGCAGTTCATCCCTGTCGATTCGGTGTGGATCGACCCCCGGGCGGCCCAGCTGCTCGAGCCTGTTGATCCACGAGGAGCCCACGCATGACAGCCACCCCCCAGCTGACCACTGATCTGCAGAAGCTGGTCCTGGAGGTCGAGGACGACCTCCGCGCCCGATTGGACGCCGACTCCGAGTGCAACCGGGACTGGCACGAGGAGCATGAACAGGCCTTGCAGGCGCGCCGCACTGCCATGGCCTGGACCACTTGGCGGGACGACCGCATCGTGCAGGCTGCCGTCTCCTGGGTGTTGACCACCGTTTTCGTCAGGTTCGCCGAGGACAACGAACTGATTGCACCCTCCTGGTTCACAGGGCCGGGGGAGCGGCGTCACCACGCGGTCGAGGCGCAGCAGGCCTTCTTCCGTGAGCACCCCGAGCTCACCGACCGTGAGTGGATTGAGCAGTCCTTCGGGCACCTGCGCAGCATTCCGGCCACGGCAGGGTTGGTCGATGAGCACGCCGGGCTGCGGCTGATCAGCCCCTCCGGACAGATGGCGACCCGCATCCTGGAGTTCTGGCGGCGGATCGGCGACGATGGCTCCCTCGTTCACGACCTGGCCGATCCGGAGCTGTCCACCCGATTCCTGGGCGACCTGTACCAGGATCTTTCCGAGCACGCACGGGAGAGTTTTGCTCTGCTCCAGACGCCAGAGTTCGTCGAGGAGTTCATCCTCGACCAGACGCTGACACCGGCGCTCGACGAACGACCTCTGGAGGATTTTAAGCTCATCGACCCCACGTGTGGCTCGGGGCACTTCCTGCTGGGTGCGTTCGCCCGGTTCAACGACCTGTGGGCGCAGAAGGCTTCAAGCATGGAGGCGCGGGAGCGTGTCCAGAAAGCCTTGGCGTCGGTCTATGGAGTGGACATCAACGCGTTCGCGGTAGCCGTGGCGCGGTTCCGCCTGACGATCGCCGCACTCCAGGCATCTGGCGAGCGGTCCCTGGACACCGCGGATTCCTTCGATATCCACGTGGAGACCGGAGACTCCCTCATTCATGGCAAGGCTCCGGACATGTTTGAAGGCTTCTCAGATGGCACCGGTGCGGACCTCTTCGCATACGCGACCGAGGACCAGCAGGCCCTCAAGAAGATCTTGGCAACGGACCAGTACGACGTGGTGGTCGGCAATCCGCCGTACATCACGGTCAAGGACAGGACTCTGAACGAGCGGTATCGAGAGCTGTACGAGACGTGCGCGGGCAAGTACGCCATGACTGTGCCCTTCATGGAGCGATTCTTCGAGCTCGCGAAGCGCGGGAGTTCAGACCAGCCTGCAGGGTGGACGGGCCAGATTACCTCGAACTCCTTCATGAAACGGGAGTTCGGTTCGAAAATCATCGAGGATTTTCTCGCTCAGCTCGACCTCCGGTCGGTGATCGACACTTCTGGCGCCTACATTCCGGGGCACGGAACCCCGACCGTCATTTTGGTGGGCCGAAACGGCAGGCCAGAATCTGGAACCGTCCGTGCGGTGCTCGGTATTCGAGGGGAGCCCGGGCGTCCGGCCGATGCCTCCCAAGGGCTGGTGTGGTCATCCATCTCAACTCATGTCAGCGAGCCAAACTACGAAGACGAATGGATTTCTGTCGTCGATCTTGAGCGCGGTGCGCTCGGCAATCACCCCTGGAATTTGCAGGGCGGTGCGGCGCCTCGTGTTGTGCAGAGAATTCAAGAGGTAGCCACGGATCGGTTGGTTTCTAAACTTGAAGGGAAGATCGGTTTTGCGAGCTTCACTGGCGAGGACGATGCCTTCTTTGGGGCAGGAAAGCATTTTATACGATTCGCGGACGCCTTCAATTTCATTCGGCCGGTAGTTACTGGAGAAATAGTTCGGGATTGGGCTGAACGAGAAGGCCTTTGGGCATTCGTTCCATACGATCAAGAACATAGATTGGTTAATCTGGCACATGGTTCCATTTGGTATCAGCGGCAATGGCCTCTACGAACCAGTTTAGGAAATGTTACCGGTTTTGGAGGAGAAACCCAGGCTGAGGCCGGGGTGCCTTGGTGGGGTTGGTATAGATGGGTCAAGAAGCGATATCAGACGCCACTCTCGATCACTTTTGCCTTTGTCGCGACACACAACCACTTCGTGCTCGATCGAGGCGGGAAGGTATTCAACCGTTCCGCGCCAGTGATTAAATTGCGTGAGGGGGCAACGGAGGAAGATCACCTGAAGTTGCTTGGTGTCCTCAACTCTTCGGTGGCCTGCTTCTGGCTCAAGCAAAACAGTCACAACAAAGGCAATGGCGGTATCGGGGGTGGGATCGGCGATGAAGCTTGGGAGCCCCGATATGAGTTCACGGGGACGACGCTTCAAAGCTTCCCTCTTCCTCGCCAGCTGGATGCAAAACTGGGCGCTGCGCTCGATTCTTTGGCTCAACAGCGCAAAAACATCACCACTCACCTGCACGATGGAGCGACTGCGCCGACCGCTTTCAGGACTGCTGACTGCGAGGCGCGGGATGCCAGTCTGCGTTGCCGCATGGTCGCTCTGCAGGAGGAGCTTGACTGGGAGAACTACGCTGCATACGGCCTGCAGGACCAGGCGCTGACGTTCGACACCGGCCGGTTGCCCGAGATCGTCCCGGGACAACGGGCCTTTGAGATCGTCATGGCCCGGAAGGTCGCGGCCGGTGAGCTGGACAGCGCGTGGTTCACCCGCCACGGCAGCACGCCGATCACCGAGATCCCGCAGGACTGGCCGCAGGACTATCGAGAGCTCGTGCAGCGGCGGATTGACGTCATTGAGTCCGACCGCAAGATCAATCTCCTGGAGCGTCCGGAGTACAAACGGCGCTGGGCCGAGGAGCCCTGGGCGAAGCGGCAGGAACGTGCACTGCGAGGCTGGCTCCTCGACCGAATCGAGACGCGGGACCACTGGTTCGACCGGAAGGGGCGTCCGGCAGTGCGCAGCATCGGTCAGCTCGCTGATGCGCTGGGCCGCGACGAGGACTTCGTGTCTGTCCTCGAACTCTGGGCAGGTCAGCGCGATGTCGACCTCGTGGCCTCACTGAGCAAGCTGCTCGCCGATGAGGCCGTCCCGTACCTCGCGGCATGGCGGCTCAAGGAGCCGGCCCTGCGCAAGTGGGAGGCGTGGAAGACCACGTGGGATCTCCAGCGGCGCGAGGACGAGGGCGAGGACATCGGTCCGATCCCGGTGCCGCCGAAGTACACGACCGCGGACTTCCGCAAGCAGTCCTACTGGTCCCACCGAGGGAAGCTGGACGTGCCCAAGGAGCGTTTCATCGTGTACTCCGAGGCGGAGCTGTCGACCGACCGGTCGATGCTGCTGGGCTGGGCCGGCTGGAACCACGCCGAGCAGTTCCTGGCCCTGGCCTCGCACATGGACCGGATGACTGCTGACGGCGCCGGGGATGACCGGCTCGTCCCGGTGCTCGCCGGTCTGCACGAACTCATGCCGTGGGTGCAGCAGTGGCACGCGGACCTCGACCCCGCCTACGGGGTGAGTCTCGGCAACTTCGCGGCCCAGGAGGTCGAGCAGCGGCGAGCGCGGCTCGGTGTCTCGTTCGACGACCTCGTCGCGTGGCGACCGCCGAAGGCGACCCGCGGCCGGCGGAAGAAGGCTTCGTGATCTTCGCTCCGCACTCACTGCTCTCGACGGACCCGGACGGAAGGACGACCGCGTGACCTCCCCCCTCCTCAAGGACGTCTTCGACATCCCCCGCCGCGCAGGCGCCGAGGACTACGTCCTGCGGCTGACCAGCACGGTCGACGACGACGGTGCTGTGCGGGCCATTCAGGACTATGTCGTGACCCCGGCGCTGGCCGATGCCTTCGACCAGGCCCTGGACTTGGTCTCCAGCGCGATCCGGGAGCGGAAGAACCGCGGCGCGTTCCTGGCCGGTTCCTTCGGGTCCGGCAAGTCGCACTTCATGGCCGTGCTCCACGCCCTGTTGCGGCACCGTCCGGAGGCGCGGGCCATCGAGGAGCTGCAGGACGTTGTCGTCCGCCACGACGATGCGCTGCGCGAGCGGAAAATCCTGCCGCTGGCCTTCCATTTCCTCAACGCCAATTCCATGGAGGCGGCATTGTTCGGCGGGTACGTCGAGCAGATCCGCGCCCTGCACCCCGAGGCGTCACTGCCGGCGTTCTACCGAGCCGACGACCTACTCCGTGACGCCGAGAGCATGCGGCAGCGCATGAATGAGGCCGAGTTCTTCGCTGGTCTGGGCGGGGAAGAACCGGCCGATGACGAGTGGGGAATGGTGTTCGACGGTGACGCGTGGAATCGCGCACGGTACGACGCTGCTCGAGCCGCCGGCCCGAGCAGCGCCGAGCGTCAGCAGCTGGTGAGTGCACTGTCCGAGACCTACTTCCGGTCTTATGCGCGCCAGGGCACCTATGTGGACCTGGACGAGGGACTCCGGGCGATGTCCGAGCACGCCCAGGATCTCGGCTACGACGCCGTGGTGCTGTTTCTTGACGAGCTCGTGCTGTGGCTGGCCTTCGCCATGCACACACCGGACTTCTTCCGGCGGGAGTCGCAGAAAATCACCAAGCTCGTCGAAGGTGCCTACGGTCAGCTGCCGGTGCCGCTGGTTTCCTTCATCGCCCGGCAGATGGACCTCAGCCAGTGGTTCGCCGACTCCGGGGCCAGCGGCAGCCAGCAGGCCGCGCTGGACCAGGCTTTCCGCCACCAGGAGGGGCGCTTCGCGACCATCACCCTGGGCGATGACAACCTGCCCTTCGTCGCCAGCAAGCGACTCCTCCAGCCCAAGGACGAGTCCGCCCGCACGGCGGTCGAGACGGCTTTCGAGCACCTCGACCGGGCCCCCGACGTCTGGACCGTACTGCTCGACGGGGTGAACACCGACGAGCAGCACCGCGGGGCTGATGAGAAGTCCTTCCGGATGACCTACCCGTTCTCCCCGGCGCTGGTCTCGACGCTGCGGTCCCTGTCCGGGGTGATGCAGCGCGACCGCACAGCGTTGAAGGTCATGCAGCAGATGCTCGTGGAGCGCCAGGACACCATGACCATCGACGAGGTGATCCCCGTCGGGGACGCCTTCGACCACATCGTCACCGGCAAGAGCAGTGCCGTGCTCGATCCCCAGGCCGCGGCCCTCTTCCGCTCGGCGAGCCAGCTCTACGAGGAGAAGCTGCGCCCCGTCCTGCTCGAGGCCAACAACCTCTCCCCGCAGGACCTGGAGAACCCCGAAACCCTGCCCGCGGCCTACCGGGCGGACGAGCGGCTCGCCAAGACGCTGCTGCTGTCCGCGGTCGCCACGAAGGTGCCCGCGCTCAGCCGGCTCACGACGACTCGCCTGGCCTCGCTCAACCACGGCTCGATCGTCTCGCCGCTTCCCGGCGGCGAGGCCCGTGTGGTGGGCGCCAAGGTGCGCACCTGGGCCAGCGGCGTGCCCGAGATCCACGTGGACGACGACCCCCAGGACCCGGTGGTGCGGGTCCAGCTCTCCGACGTCGACTACGAGTCGATCGTCGAGAAGGCCCGGGTCGAGGACAACGCTGGCCGGCAGCGCAACATGCTGCGGCGGCTCGTGCTCGAGAACCTCGAGCTGAACCTCGGCGGGGACACCGACATGACCGGCGCTCACCGGCACACGATCGTGTGGCGGGGCTCGCGCCGGGAGATCGAGATCGTCTTCGGCAACGTGCGCGACGCCGGGGACCTGCCAGAGGACCGTCTGCGCGCCTCCGCCGGGGCGTGGCGGTTCGTCATCGACCATCCCTTCGACGAGGAGGGCCACTCCTTCCGCGAGGACGTCGAACGCATTGACAGCCTCCTGGCCCGCAATGTCGCCAGCCAGTCCGTGCTGTGGCTGCCCCGCTTCCTCTCCGCGGAGAAGATGAAGGAACTGCGCCGCCTCGTCGTCCTGGACTGGCTGCTCACCGGCAGTGGGGACCGCTGGAACCAGTACTCCCAACACCTGAGTGAGACCGACCGCAGCGTGGCCAAGGAGATCCTCAACGGCCAGCACCGGACCCTGCTCGACACCCTCCGCAAGGCGGTCGCCCAGGCCTACGGCGTGGCTACCGCGCAGACCGGGACGCTGCAGGAGGGCTCGGCGAGCCAGGTGCTGTGGTCCCTCGACCGGGGCTTCACCCCGGAGCTGGCCACGAACCGGCCGATGAAGGATGCCTTCGCACGGCTCGTGTCCGAGGCCTTCGATGCGAGCTACCCGGGGCACCCGGAGTTCGAGCCGGCGGACCAGGAAGTGCGGGTCCCGCAGCTCCAGCAGGTCCTCCGCCACGTCGAGCGGGCGGTGGCCCACCCCGAGCACCGCGTGCCGCTCGAAGGAGACATCGCCGCGGTGCGCCGCGTCGCCAACGCCCTCAAGGTCGGCCAAGCTACGGAGACCCACTTCCTCTTCGGCGAGGACCGTTTCGGTGACTGGCCCCGCCTCATCGTCCGCGGCATGGTGGAACAGGGTCTTCAAGAGGACGACCCCGTGACCGTGCAGCAGCTGCGCGGCATCCTCGACGCAATTGAACCGGCCCGCGGACTGCGCGACGAGGTCGCGGACACGGTCGTCATCGCCTGGGCCGCTCTGCGCCAGCGGGCCTGGTACGCCTACAACGTGGCCATGAAGGAACAGGCAAGCCCTGGGAAGATCCAGGGCACCTGGGAGCTGCGCCCGCAGGAGATGCCGGAGGCGGGGGAGTGGGACCTCGCCCGGAAGCGGGCCGCGCGGTTGTTCGGTACCGGCGACCAGCCGTACCTCACCGCCTCGGCGGTCAACCGGTTCGGTCAGCAGGTCACGGAGAAGGCCGCCGCGTTCGCCGCACCGGCCCAGGACCTCGTGGGGGCCCTAGAGAGCGCCTACGACAGGCTCGACCGGCGCCAGAGCGCCCGGCTGGAGATGGCCCGAGCGACCGCCACGCTGACCCGGACCCTCCGGGACCTGTCCGGAGTTCCGCTGGTCCGCCACCTCGCGACCGCGGACCTGCCCGGCAGCGACGCCATGGCGTCGGTGTCCCTCGACAAGGCCGGCGCGGTGGTCCAGGCGCTGCGGGCGGTCGAGTGGGAGCCGCTCGAGGCGCTGCTCCGAGCCCGCGGGGAGACCACCGACCGCGGCCGGGCCGCGGCGCGGATTCTTGACACGCTGGGCACGGCCCTGACCGCGCACGAGTACGAGCGGTCCTTGATCGGGGCGCTCACCGCGGCGAAGAAAGCGGCCTGGGACTGGGCCATGCAGCCATGGGGTCCTGTCCTCGCTGATCCGCCCGAACCGCCGACGGGCCCCCTTCCGGACGTCTCCTGGCACACGCGGACCATCACGTGGGGCAACGGCTCGCTGCAGCAGCTGCAGGACGAGCTCGAGGAACGCAACGCCGAGGGCCGCCGGATTGAGCTGCGCTGGAGGTTCGTCGATGGCAGCTGACCTGCTGACGGCGCCGCGAGTGACCGGAGCGGCGGTGGCCGCCGTCGTCGCCAAGGTGGAGGCCACCGGACGCCACCGCAACGGCGGAGTTCTCGGGATCCGGGCGGATCCCACGTCGAACGTGACGGTGGCCCGCTCCTCCCCGGCCGGTCATCGGATTACGGTTGAGGCGTGCTACTCCACCTTGGCGGTGTGGGACGCCCTGCACCGCTGGGACGGGACCGGCTGGCTCGTCGTCCTCACCGACCGGCCCGAGGACGACCTCGGCTCCGGAACGCTCGCCCGCCTGGTCGACCACCGTCTCCTGACCCCGGACCCCTGGGAGGCGGCGATGCAGGTCTTCGGCGCCCGTACCCTCCAGCGGGCGCTGCTGGCTGAGGGACGCCAGGCTGAGCTGCCCACCCAGCTGGTCGCCTTGACCCCCGAGGACGGCTGGCCGACGGCCCCCGGCGGGGTCCTCACCCGGGAGCATGCCTACGCCTCGGTCGCCGTGAAGTACCTCGGCCTGCCCCTGGGCGCCGACGCCCCCGGCATCCTGGAGTGGACTGCCCGCCCCGAGGCAGTCGCCGCAGTCTCCACCCTGCGAGCACAGGCCCAGGACGCGCTGACGGATGCGGTCCTCGGCTGGCTTGCGGACCAGGCGGGGCCCGCCCGCCGCCCAATCCTGCACCTGCTCGGGCGCGGACGGCTCCCGGAGATCCTCCCGGCCGGCCTGGCGCTGCACCAGCTCCGCCGCGCCGCGCGAGAGCTGCGCGAGGAAGCCAAGGTCGCCGAGGTCCGGCTCACCGAACGGGTCTGGAGCGGACTGGGTCTGCGCCCCGAGGAGGCCGAAGCGCTCGGCACGCTGTGCGAGATAACCGTCCAGGAGCTCCTCGCCCGGACGGCCACGCAGGAAACCTGCGAACGCCTTCTCGACCGCACCGATCGTGTGCTCACGGAGGTCTCCGCTCCCACCGTGGCCCGTCGGTCCGGTCTGCTCCCCTCGGGCCTGGACGCGGCCTACGACCGCCTCGGCCGCGCGCTCGCCGGTGGGGCCGAGGACGTGGAGAACGTCTGGTCCGAGGTGCAGAAGCACCCCCTGGCCCAGGGCATTGGCGAGCACGCCGACCCGCGCAGGGCACCGGCCCAGGCGGGCGTCCGGATCACCCGGTGGCTGGCCCACCTCGCAGAGTCCGAGGCGCCAGGCACGCTGGTCTCCCTCACACGGCGGCAGACCGCCGACGACGCCTGGGTGGACGCCGCCGTCAACATCGCCGCCCGCGGCGTGGAGTCGACCGAACTCGCTTCCGGCCTCGAAGCGATGGTCCGGCGGGCCCTCGAGCAGCGCCGGCTCCACGACCGTGACTTCGCCTGCGCCGTGGCCGATGAAGGAACCGATGTCGGTCGGTCCTTGTGCGGGTCGGACCAGGGCGACGGCGCGGTGTGGCGCATCGAGGAGCTCGCCCGCGAGGTGGTCGTCCCGATTGCCCGCGAGCGGCCCACCCTGGTTCTCCTGCTCGACGGCATGAGCACGGGGGCTGCCACCCAGGTGCTCAGCAGCGTCACCCAGCGCGGCGCGCAGTGGACCGAGCTCGTCCCCGCCGGCAGCACGCGCCGGGCCTCTGCGCTCGCGGTCCTGCCCAGCCTCACCGAGCACAGTCGCACCTCCTTCTTCTGTGGGCGCCTGGCGACCGGCGGACAATCGGACGAGCGCGTCGGGTTCACGGAGATCGCTCGGGCCGCCGGTCGCGGGAACGGGACGCTCTTCCATAAGGCCGGGTTGGACACCCGGCGGGCGGGTTTCGAGCTCTCGCAGGACGTCGCGGACGCCATCGCCGATGTGCAGCGGCATCCGCTCGTGGGGTGCGTGCTCAACACCATCGACGACGCCCTCGACCGCAGCGACCCCGGGGGCACGGTCTGGAACGAGGAGCTCGTCAAGCATCTCCGACCCGTCCTGGCCGCGGCTCAGGCGGCCGGGCGCGCCGTGATCATCACGGCCGACCACGGGCACGTCGTCGAACGACGGACCGGAGAAAAGCAGGCGGCGACGGACGTCTCCAGCGCTCGCTCCCGCGCGGCGGAGAACCCGGCGGGGGAGGGCGAGGTGCTCGTGAGCGGTCCCCGGGTGCTGTCCCACGGCGGGTCGGCGGTGCTGGCCGTCGACGAGGGCCTGCGGTACTCGACCCTCAAGGCTGGCTACCACGGCGGCGGCTCCCCGGCCGAGGTGGTCGTGCCCGTGGTCGTGCTCATCCCGACGGCCACGGTGACCGGTGATGAGGTCCGCCTCGCCGGGTGGAAGCCGGCCCCGACCCAGGTGCCGGTCTGGTGGGATCTCGCCCGGGCCGGTGCCCCCTCGGTCGTTCCCGAACCGGCGGTGGACGCTCCGGGACAGGGCGCCTTCGAGCTGTTCGAGACGCCGCCGGCAGCCCAAGCCGTGGGCCCCACCGTCGTGGCGACCGAGCGCTACGCCGCACAACGGCAGATCGCCGGACGGGTGACCCTCGCCGACGACGCCGTGGCCGGCCTCATCGACGCGCTGCTCGGTGCAGGCGGGCAGCGGGTCCCGGCCTCGGCCGTGGCCTCCCTTCTGCGCATCCCCGAGCAGCGGGTGCAGTTCGCCGTGGGGCAGCTCCAGAAGCTGCTCAACGTCGAGGGCTACTCGGTGGTGCGCATGGACGGTGGCATGCTCGTGCTGGACGCCCCGCTTCTCGCCCAGCAGTTTGGAATTCCCGCATGAGCACTGTGTCTCCCCGTCGTCGCCAGGAGGTCGTCGACGCCCTGCGCCGGGGAACGGTCCCGGCCAACGGGCTCGACCAGCTTGCGGTGGGCCTGGACCGGTTCCGCGGTGCGCTCGATGAGGAGCTCGACACCGTGGCGGGCGGTGGCTCGGTGGTGAAGGCCGTGCGTGGTGAGTACGGGACGGGCAAGACCTTTTTCGCCCGTCATCTCTCCGAGGCGGCCTTGCGCCGCGGGTTCGCGGCCGCCGAGGTGCAGATCTCCGAGACCGAGACGCCACTGCACAAGCTGGAGACCGTCTACCGCCGCATCACCGAGTCGCTGCGCACCGCCTCCGTTCCGCCGTCCGCCTTCCGCGCCGTGCTGGACTCATGGCTGTTCACTCTCGAGGACGACGCGCTCTCCGCGGATCCATCCTTGGACCCGTCCAATGTCGAAGCGTTGGATGGGGCCGTCACGAAGCTGCTCGACGAGCGGCTGGCCGCCGTCAGTGCCAAGACCCCCGCCTTTGCCCAGGCGCTCCGTGGCTACCGGGCCGCCACGGCCTCCGGGGACGCCGCCATCGCGGACGGGCTGGCCGCTTGGCTCGGGGGACAACCGCACGTGGCGGCCGCGGCGAAGCGAGCCGCCGGGATCAAAGGCGACCTCGACCACTTCGGGGCCATGGCCTTCCTCCAGGGGTTGCTCCTGGTCCTGCGGGATGCGGGGCATCCGGGTCTGCTCGTGGTGCTCGACGAGGTCGAGACCCTACAGCGCATGCGCGCTGACGTCCGGGACAAGGCCCTCAACGCGCTGCGCCAGCTCATGGACGAGATCGACGCCGGTCGCTTCCCGGGTCTGTACCTCGTGCTCACCGGCACACCGGCGTTCTTCGAGGGACCCTCGGGCGTGCCCCGCCTGCCTCCGCTGGCGCAGCGGCTGGCCACGGACTTCACCACCGACGCGCGCTTCGACAATCCCCGGGCCGTTCAAATCCGGCTGCCCGGCTTCACCCAGGGCTCGCTGGTCGAGGTCGGTGGGCGGGTGCGGGACCTCTACGCTTCAGGTTCGTCTGACGTCGACCGCCTCCACGCAATCGTTGACGACGCCTATCTCGCGGATCTTGCCGCCGCCGTCGCGGGCGGGCTCGGGGGACGGGTCGGCATCGCTCCGCGCCTGTTCCTCAAGAAGCTCGTGGGGGACGTGCTGGACCGGGTCGACCAGTTCGAGGACTTCGACCCCCGGAAGCACTACTCCCTGACGCTGTCCCGCGACGACATGACGGACGTCGAGCGCAACGCCGGCGCGCGGACGGCCGACGACATCAGCCTCGACCTCTGATGGCCGGCGGCGGATTCGACCTGCTCAGCCCGGCGGTCCAGCACCACATCGTCAACAGCCTGGGCTGGCCGGCGCTGCGGCCGCTGCAGTCGGAGGCGGTCGCACCGTTGATGCGCGGCGACGACGCCCTGCTGCTCGCGCCAACGGCCGGCGGCAAGACCGAGGCCGCCGTCTTCCCGCTGTTGTCCCGGATGTCCGAGGAGCAGTGGCAGGGGACCTCGGTGCTTTACGTCTGCCCGTTGCGCGCGCTGCTCAACAACCTGGAGCCGCGGATCGCCGGCTACACCGCCTGGCTGGGTCGCACCGCCGCCGTGCGGCACGGCGACGTCGGTGCCTCGGCCCGGCGCCGCCAGATGCTGCACCGTCCCGACGTCCTGCTGACCACGCCGGAATCGCTGGAGTCCATGCTGGTGTCCGCGAGCAGCGACCCGCGACGGCTGTTCGCCGACGTGCGCGCCGTCGTCGTCGACGAGGTCCACGCCTTCGCCGGAGACGACCGCGGCTGGCACCTGCTGGGCGTGCTGGAACGCATCAGCCACCTGGCGGGGCATCCGCTGCAGCGCATTGGGCTCTCCGCGACCGTGGGCAACGCCCCGGACCTGCTCCACTGGCTCCAAGGCGGGGCCGCCGATCGACCGGCCACGGTCGTGGCCCCGGAGGCCGCTTCCACCGTGGTGCCGGACATGGAGCTCGACTTCGTCGGGAGCGCCGACAACGCCGCGACGGTCATCTCACTCCTGCACCGCGGGGAGAAGCGGCTCGTGTTCGCAGACTCCCGGCGGGTCGTGGAGGACCTGGCGCTGGGCCTGCACCACCGAGAGGTCGAGACCCATGTCTCCCACTCGTCGCTGTCGGCCGACGCCCGCCTCTGGGCCGAGGGAGCCTTCGCCGAGGGGCGGGACTGCGTCATCGTCGCCACCTCGACGCTGGAACTGGGCATCGATGTGGGCGACCTCGACCGGGTCATCCAGGTCGGGGCCCCGGGCACGGTGGCCTCGCTGCTGCAGCGGCTCGGCCGCACGGGTCGGCGCGCCGGGACGTCACGGAACATGCTCTTCCTGGGCACCAACGACGCCGAGTTTCTGCGCGCCTGCGGGCTGCTGCTGCTCTGGTCCGAGGGCTACGTCGAACCGGTCCTGCCTCCGCCTTCGCCCCGCCATGTCGCGGCCCAGCAACTCCTCGGGCTCGTCCTGCAGGAGCGCCACGTCGGACGCAACGTCTGGCCCGAGTGGTTCGGTGCTCTCGATCTGGCCTCGCCCGAGGAGTGGAACGAGATCCAGGACTGGCTCCTGCAGCAAGGACACCTCGACGAGGACGGCGGCATGCTCTTCGTCGGCCCCGAGGCCGAACGCCGCTACGGGAAAATCCACTACCGCGACCTCATGGCGGTGTTCACCGCTGATCCGCAGATCATCGTCCTGCACGGGCGGCAAGAGGTCGGTGCCGTCGATCCGATGCTGCTGCAGCGCAAGGTCGCAGGGCCCAGGCTGATCACCCTGGGCGGTCGGCCCTGGCGGGTGACGTACATCGACTGGAAGCGGCGCAAGGCCTTCGTCGAGCCCTCTGAGAGCGGTGGCGCCGTCCGCTGGATGAGCATGCCCCAGCCCATCTCCTACGCCCTCTCGGACGCCGTGCGGCGGGTCCTGCTGGGTGCCGAGCCAACCGGAGTCCGGCTGACCCGACGTGCCCGAGACAGGGTTACTGACCTCCGGGAGGAGTACGCCCACCGGGTGGACGGTTCCGGGTCCGTGGTCACCGGTCAGGACGACAGCCGCGTGCGTTGGTGGACCTGGGCAGGGGCGAGGGCGAACGCCGTGCTGGCCGCGGCGCTCTCCGACGTGGCCCCCGACCTGTTCGAGACCAACACCGCCTTCGACAACTTCCAGATCGCCCTGCGCAACGATGCGACCGGTGGCTCGGTGTTCTCGGCGCTACGACTGGCTCAGGAGAAGTTCGGCACGGAGCTCGCCGAAGCTGTTCCCGAGACTGACGAAAAGGCGGTCCGGCAACTGAAGTTTTTCGAGATGCTGCCGCCGGAACTTTCCCTGCGGACGGTCGCCGAGCGGATAAACGATCGAATAGGCGTGATCCACGTGCTGGAGCGCGGCCACGTAACGGCGTCCTGAGACGACGGCATTTTGTCCCTAACTATGCGGGCATAGTGCTGGCCATGGACGATTTCCACGTGCGAAGTACCTGCTGGGAGTCGGTGCGTTACTTCAGTCCCGCGTTATGCGGATCGGTGAAGTTTCCTGCTGGAAGCCGAAGGGCTGCAATCCGCATGGTGCGGCTGACGATGACGCCCAAGGGTGCCTTGCGTACATGTGAGGTCATCGTTCTCATTTACACTTGTAATTCCCCCTCTTTCGGCGGATCGCTCCGCCCCGCGCCCCCAGGTAGACGCCCATGAAACCTTTAGCCTTGCCCGTCGTTGCTCTCGTGGCTCTGCTCGCCACAGGCTGTGGACCCACCGCAGCCGACTTTGAAGGCCGTGATGAGAGTTCCGATATTGAGGCGAGTGGGTCGGTCTCGACCGAAGAGACCTGCCAGCAGCTCCTGGACAATGGCAATGGAGAGGGTGCTGGTCTGGTGGAGGACGTGGCCGACTACGCCCATGACATTGTCAATACCGCGGTGTTCGACCAAGAAATGCTCGACCAGGGGCGGCAGTTGGAATCGGACCTGGAGCCTATTGTCGCTGCGGCGAGTCCGGAGCTGCGCGGCCATCTTGAGGATGTCATTGCTGCGCCCCGCGAGGTGGTCGACCAGGCCGAGAGCGGCGCCGACCGGCTGGACGTGGATTTCAGTGACTTCTCCCAGAGCGGTACAGAAGTCATTGACATCTGCTTCTCCGATGAGGCGGCTTCCACTCCCGCTGAGCCCACGGCAGAACCGTCGCCCACGGTGAAGGCCACTCCCGAGAAGGACCCCAACGCACCATTGATCGGAGCCGATACTGCGGTTGTCAACAACTGCGCCCCGTTCGATGGAGACCCCATGCTCTTCAACGCCAACTACGCCGAATCTCACCCGGAGACCTTTGGTGAGTCGTGGAAGAAGGTGTCCGCCGGAGAGCTGTGCATCACCGACTGGGAATGGGAGCCGGAATTCCTTTGGAGCGATTCGGACGCGACTGACGCAGAGGACCTCACCGCAGAAGCCCGAGCCGCCTTCGAGCCAATCATTTCCGGAGAGAACGAGGACTCCATCGGCCCTAGCCGAGTGGCCGATGTGGCCAGTCTCTGCGCAGAGAACGACCACCAGCTCGCCGACGCGCCGGCTCAGAAGCACATGATTTATGACCGGCTCACCGCCGCCAATCTGTGCCCGTCCCATCCGCAGGTTGGGCAGTGGAAGCAACTGTCGCAGAAACTGCCGGCCGCGGAGGCGAAGGCAGACGCCCAGCGCCAGCAGGCGGATCGGGACATGGAGAATAGGGAGAACGGCGGTTACGCCTCCGACGGGCAGAAATACCTGGTGGGCAAGGACCTGCAGCCGGGGCTCTACCAGACGGTGGGACCGCAGGTGGAGAACTGTTACTGGGAGATGACCGACGCCACCGGGGAGACCATCGACAACAACTTCATCAGCGTCGCTCCGCAGTTCGAGCTATACATCCCGGCTACCGCGGCCGGGTTCACCATCGATGGGTGCAACATGACCCGAATCGGCGACTGAGCGTCGACGCCACGGAACACGATAGGCCTCCGGGTATGTCGGAGGCGGTCACCATCACAGTGGCCCGCCTCTATTGGGGGAGACGTCGCTAGAGGTCGAGGTGGCCAGTGTTAGAGAACTGTTAGGGGACCTGCCAGCATGGGCCATCACCAGCTAACAGGTGACAACCCCCAATCCTGCTCTGGCTAGGCGAAACATCATAAAATTGCATTTGCGAACAGAGCCTGACATGGGCGTTAACGAACTGTAAATCAGCTGGCACAGCCTACGGGGGTTCGAATCCCTCATCTGCCACGAGCGACACCACGAAGGCCCCGGTCCCAGGACCGGGGCCTTCGCCGTTGCCGGCCACGACCGACGGGGCGGTCCCTCGCCCCGGGGACGCACGCGGCCGCCCCGGCAGCCGGGAGCGCCCCGGAGCCGGTGCTCCACTCCTGCCGGGAGGCTCCCGCGCCGGCGCCGAATCCTGCGCCGGATCCCCCGATCCGGGGACGCGCCGAGGAGTGCGCCGCGCCGTTCCGGCCTTAACAATTGCTAAGAACATGAATACCCTTGTAGCTTGAGGCGACAGCATCATCCGGCCACGTGCCACCACACCCCGAGCCGGCACGTCGGGACCCCCACACCGGATGACCAGCAGCACGACCGACCCTGCAGCGCTCCCGCCGGTGTCCGGCGCCGAGGAGGCCGGGAAGGACTGTGCCGCGCGCTGGTACCCCAGGGGCAGGCCCGGGGTTCTGAATGATTTGAGGAGACAGACCGATATGACTGCTGTGAAGAAGTGGGTGGCCGCGGGTTCGTCGGCTGCCGTCCTGGCCGGAGGCCTGTTCCTGGGCGCCCCCGCGGCCCACGCCGACACCTGTGTGGCCCCCGCCGCCAGCACCACGGTGAGCAACCTGGTCACCGCCGCCGACCACCTCTACGACACGGGAGCGCACTTCAACTCGCTCGTCACGGACCAGGCGGTCCTGAGCCAGCTGCAGACCCAGCAGGCCGTGCTCGAGGACGCCATCGTGAACGACGACACCATGGACCGCGCCCGTGGCGCCTGGACCGAGATCCTGCGCCTGCAGGAGTCCTACGCCGCGTCGACCGATGATCCCGCCGTGGACGAGGCCTACGTGGCCGCCCGGGCCGCAGCCGCCAACTTCCAGGCCGCCGCCACGGAGGCCCGCGCGGAGGGCGAGGTCTTCATGGAGGACGGTGCCGATCTCGTGGCACTGTTCCAGAACAACTGCGAGGTCCTGGGCACCGGGACCGGCACGGACGGGACCGGCTCCGGCGACTGGACCGACTCGGACGACTGGGCCGGTACGGGCACCGACTCCGGTGCCGGCGTGAACCAGGGCATCAACATGCAGACCGCCGAGGAGGGCGGGCTCAGCATGGGTGTGCTGGCCGGCCTGCTGGCCGCCGGTGCGGCCGTGTCCGGGGCCGTGGCCTTCCGGATGCGCCGCGCGCGCGCCTGATCCACCACCGCTGACCGCCCTGGTGCCGTGCTCGCGCGGCACCAGGGCGCAGCCATTTCCCGACCCGACCCCGTGAGGACCGCAGCATGGACGCACCCGAGCAGAAGACCGCGCCGCGCCGCGGTGCGGGTACGCGCTGGGCCGCCCTCGGCGGTCTCGGCGCCGTGGCGGTCCTGTCCACGGTGCTGCTGACGGACCCGTGGGGCGCCGTGGGCTCCGACGCCGGCGCCCCGGCCGCGACGTCGACCGCTCCGGTGGAGGCGACCTCGGCGGCACCCACCACCGCGGCGCCCGAGGCCGCGCCGTCGGCCGCCGCGGCCTCCTCCGACCGGCCGGCTGCGGCGGCGCCCGTGCGGCTGGCCGTCGAGGACGCCCAGTTCGACGTGACCGTCCTGCCGCTGACGCCCAGCGAGCAGGAGCTGGCCACGGAGCTGCTGGTCCCGCCGGACACCCTGGACGGCTACTGGCTCACCCCGTACGGCGTGCCGGGTGAGGGGTCGGAGAACACCACCTACATCACCGGTCACAGCTGGGAGGACCGGGACGCCCCGTTCAACCGGCTCAGCGACCCCGGACTGGTGGGCAGCGAGATCGAGGTGGAGACCGCCACGGGGACGCTGGAGTACGTGGTGGATTCCGTGGTCACCCACGACAAGAACACCCTGAAGGACAGCGACATCTGGCAGATCGTGCCGGACCGGCTGGTCGTCGTCAGCTGCTACACCGAGGACCTGTGGGGCAAGAACGTCGTGCTCACGGCGTCCCCCGCGCAGGACTGAGGTCCGCCCCCGGGGGCTCAGCCCAGGACCGCGCGCACCCGGGGCACCACCTCGGTGCCGAGCAGCGTGATCGACTCCAGTGCCCGGTGGTGCGGGAGGCCGCCCGCGTCCATCCGCACCAGGAGTCGCTCGTGGCCGATCGCGCGCTGCTGCGCCACGATCTTGGCGACGACCTCCTCCACGTCCCCGACCACGAGGGTTCCGCCCGGGGCGCACTCCCGGTCGTACTCCTTCCGCGACCAGCGGGGATCCTCCGGGTGGACCGGCCCGTGGCTGCGCGCCCCCGCGGCGAAGCAGGGGCGGCTGAGCTCCCGCGCCTGTGCCGGGGTGCGCGCCACGAAGCCCGGCACGTTGAGGCTCACCGGCGTCCCGGCGTCCCGGCCGGACGCCTCGAGGGCCCGCCGGTAGGCCGCGACGAGGGGCACGACCGCGGTGAACGGACCGTGCGTGCGCAGCAGGGCGAGGGGCAGCCCGAGGGCCCCGGCGCGGGCCACGGAGGCCGGCGTGCCGGAGCTGCCCAGCCAGATCGGCAGGCACGGCTGCAGGGGACGGGGCTCGAGGTCGATGTCCATGCCGTGCTGCGGGAGCGGGCCGGTCAGGGTCACGGGGTTCGTCTCGCGCACCCGGAGCAGCTGGAGCAGCTTCTCCTCGAACAGGGCGTCCTGGTCGTCCTGCGCCAGGTCCAGGGCGCGCAGCACGCCCTGGGAGGAACCGCGGCCCACGATCATCTCCGCGCGGCCGCCGGAGATGTTGTCCAGCATGGCGATCTGCTCGTAGAGCCGCACGGGGTCCCCGGCCGTGAGCACGGAGACGGCCGTGGTGAGCCGCAGGAGGTGGGTGCGGCCGGCGATCGCGGACAGCAGCACCACGGGGGAGGCCGCCACCACGTCCGTGCCGTGGTTCTCCCCGACGCCCATCACGGTGAGCCCGGCGCGCTCCGCGGCCTCGGCCAGCTCGATGATGTCCCGCAGCCGCTGACGGCTGTCGGGCCGGGTGCCCGTGACCGGGTCCGGGACCACCTCGCCCAGGGAGAAGATGCCGATCTCGAAGTTCATGGCGCACCTCGGCGTGCACGGGGGCTGCCTCCGGGGACGGAAGCCCGGGCCGGAGGGCCGGCCCGGACGCCCAGTCTAGTTCGGGCGCACCGCTCGGTCTTGAGCCAGCAGTGAAATCCTGTGCCCTCGGGCGGCCCGGCCTCTACGCTGGAGGGCATGGCTACTGTTGACATCACCCAGGACACCCTGGGCACGACCATCGCCGAGAACGACATCGTCCTGCTCGACTGGTGGGCCGAGTGGTGCGGACCCTGCAAGCAGTTCGCACCGACCTACGAGGCCGCCTCGGAGAAGCACGAGGACATCGTCTTCGGGAAGGTCGACACGGAGGAGCAGCAGATGCTCGCCGCATCGGCCCAGATCTCGTCGATCCCCACGCTCATGGCGTTCCGTGAGGGCATCCTCGTGTTCTCGCAGCCGGGCGCCCTGCCCGCCTCCGCCCTCGACCAGGTCATCGACGCCGTCAAGGGCCTCGACATGGAAGAGGTCCGCGCCGAGGTCGCGAAGCAGTCCCAGGACGCGCCCAACGCCTGACCGCGGAACCGCTCCCGCACGACCCGCACCGGGCC
>NZ_JBISWK010000160.1:0-17009 GCF_044462205.1 Kocuria rhizosphaericola
CGGCGCGTGGGGCTGGCTGACGGGGCGGTTCGTGATGCTGCGCGTGGGTCCGGGCCCCCACCCGGGCGACCCCGAGTTCCTGCCCGAGCTCGGACGCATGGTCCGCACCAGCGTCACGATCCCCGTGGCCGCCGTGCGGCACAAGACCGGGGGCTGGTGGCGACACCGGGAGACCGGCCCCTGGCCCGTCCCGGTGCGGGCCGTGCTCTTCGACCGGGACGGCACCCTGGTCCACGACGTCCCCTACAACGGCGACCCGGACGCGGTCGAACTCGTCCCCGGGGCCCGGGAGGCGGTCGACGCCGTGCGCGCGGCCGGGCTGGCCGTGGGCGTGGTGTCCAACCAGTCCGGGATCGGCCGCGGCCTGCTGACCCGGGAACAGGTCGACGCCGTCAACGCCCGCGTGAGCGAGCTGCTCGGCCCCTTCGACACGTGGCAGCTGTGCCCGCACGCCCCGGAGCAGGACTGCGCGTGCCGCAAGCCCCGGCCCGGCATGGTGCTCGCCGCCGCCGCCGAGCTGGGCGCGGACCCCTCCGAGTGCGTGCTGATCGGCGACATCGGCGCCGACGTCGAGGCCGCCCAGGCCGCCGGTGCGCGCAGCGTCCTGGTGCCCACCCCGGTGACCCGCGAGGAGGAGGTGGCGGCCGCCCCGGCCGTGGCCCGGACCCTGCGCGAGGCCGTCGCCGCCGTGCTGGATCCCGCTGCGGGCGAGGGGACGGACGGCCACCCCGACGCCCGCCCGGCACCGGTCGCGGCGGCCGGGGACCGGGGCTGAGCGTGGGCCGCACCCTCGCCGTCCGCCTCGACTCGGACGGGGACGTCCTGCTGACCGGGCCCGCGGTCCGGGCCCTGGCCCGGACGGGGAACCCGGTGGACCTGCTGGCCTCCCCGTCCGGCGCCGCCGCCGCGCGGCTGCTGCCGGACGTGGCCGAGGTCCTCGAGTACTCGGCGCCGTGGTCGGGCTTCCGGCCCCCGCCCGTGGACCGGGTGGCGACTGCGGCCCTGGTCGACGACCTTGCCGCCCGCGGCTACGACCTCGCCGTGATCTTCACGTCCTTCCACCAGAGCTCCCTGCCCATGGCGCTGCTGGCCCGGCTGGCCGGGATCGACCGCGTGGTCGCCACGAGCGAGGACTACCCCGGATCGCTGCTGGACGTCCGGCACCGCCGCGCGGACCCGCCCGGCGGCGGTCACGAGGTCGAGGCGGCCGTGGAGGTCGCGGTCGCGGCCGGCGCCGCCCGGCCCGCGGTCGGGGACCTGCGCCTCGCCGTGCGCCGTCCGCTCCCGCCCCTGCCCGCGGAGGTCGCGGCGCTGCCGCGGCCCTTCGTGGTCCTGCACCCGGGCGCCTCGGTCCCCTCGCGCGGGCTCGCCCCCGAGCACGCCGGGGCCCTCGCGGCGGGGCTCGCGGCCGCCGGGCACGCCGTCGTCCTCACGGGCGGGCCGGGGGAGCGCGGGCTGACCGCCGCGGCCCTCGGCGCTGCCCGGGCCGCGGCGCCCGGCGGCACGGTGCTGGACCTCGCCGGCCGGACCGACCTGCCGGGCCTGGCCGCGGTGCTGGACGCCGCCGCGTGCGTGGTCGTGGGCAACACCGGTCCCGCGCATCTCGCCGCCGCCGTGGGCACCCCGGTGGTGTCCCTCTTCTCCCCGGTGGTCCCGCCCGAGCGGTGGGCGCCCTACGGCGTGCCCGCGGTGCTGCTCGGGGACCAGGGCGCGGACTGCCGGGGCTCCCGCGCCCGTGACTGCCCCGTTCCCGGCCACCCGTGCCTGTCCTCCGTGTCCCCGGCCGCCGTGCTCGAGGCCGTCGAGGAGCTGACGGGCGCCGCCGCCGGGGCTCCCACCACTGTTCCCGAACCGGAAGGAGGACCCGGGTGCGCATCCTGACCTGGCACGTCCACGGGTCGTGGACGACATCGTTCGTGCACGGCCCCCACACCTACCTGCTGCCCGTCGTCCCCGACCGCGGTCCCGACGGCCGGGGCCGCGCCGAGACCTGGGACTGGCCGGCCGCCGCGGTCGAGCGCACGCCCGAGGAGCTGGCCGACGCCGAGTTCGACGTGGTCCTGCTGCAGCGCCCGCACGAGCTCGAGCTGCTCGAGCGGTGGACCGGGCGCCGGGCCGGGACCGACGTGCCGGCGGTCTACGTGGAGCACGACACCCCGCGCGGTCCCGCCGTGGCCACCCGCCACCCCCTGGCCGGGCGCTCCGACGTGCCCGTGGTGCACGTGACGCACTTCAACCGGATGATGTGGGACAACGGGCTCGCGCCGACCGAGGTCGTGGAGCACGGCGTCCTCGACCCCGGGCCCCTGTACACCGGGCGC
Organism: Kocuria rhizosphaericola; assembly: GCF_044462205.1. NCBI lineage: Bacteria > Bacillati > Actinomycetota > Actinomycetes > Micrococcales > Micrococcaceae > Kocuria > Kocuria rhizosphaericola. The sequence continues at coordinate 2,322 of NZ_JBISWK010000160.1, forward strand.
ACGGCCAGCCTGGCCGCCGTGGTCAACGAGCCCGTCCGGCGCGGGCGGATCGCGGGCACCGACCTGCTGACCGCGCTGGCCGAGGAGCTGCCCGTGGACGTCTACGGCATGGGGATGGACCGCCTGGCGGAGCACGCGCCGCACATGGCCGGGCGCTTGCACGAGAACTATCCTCAGGAGAAGCTGCACGCGGCGCTCGGTGGGCACCGGGCCTATTTCCACCCCTACCGGTGGACCAGCCTGGGGCTCGCGCTGCTGGAGGCCATGACCATCGGGATGCCGGTGCTCGGGCTCTCGACCACCGAGGCGCCGCGGGCGGTGCCGCCGGGGGCGGGGCTGCTGTCCAACGATCCGGAGGACCTCGCCGCCCGGGCCCGGCACTGGCTGAACGACCCCGACGCGGCGGCCGCCGCGGGCGCCGCCGCCCGCGAGCACGCCCTGCGACACTACGGTGCGGACCGCTTCCTCGCGGAGTGGGACCGCATCCTGGAGAAGGTGACTGCATGAGAATCGCAATGGTGTCCGAGCACGCCAGTCCGCTCGCCGCGCTCGGCGGGGTGGACGCCGGGGGGCAGAACGTCTACGTGGCCGCCCTCGCGGTGGGTCTCGCCGACCTGGGCCACGACGTGGTCGTGTACACGCGCCGCGACGACGCCGGCCTCCCGGACGTCGTCGACCTCGCCCCGGGGGCCCGCGTGGTCCACGTCCCCGCCGGGCCCCCCAGCTTCCTGCCCAAGGACGACCTCGCTCCGTACATGGACGAGTTCGGCCGCTGGCTCGCGCGCGACTGGGCCCGCGGCGGCGTCCCCGACCTCGTGCACGCCCACTTCTGGATGTCCGGGATCGCGGCGCGCCGCGCCGCCGAGACGATGCAGATCCCGGTGGTGCAGACCTTCCACGCGCTCGGGGCCGTCAAGCGCCGGCACCAGGGCGCGGCCGACACCAGCCCCACCGGCCGGCTCGCGGTCGAGAACGAGCTCGTCGCGGCGGCCGACCTCGTCCTGGCCACGTGCCGGGACGAGCGGGCCGAGCTCCTGGCCCTCGGCGGTGACCCCTCACGGATCGACGTGGTCCCGTGCGGCGTGGACCTCGACGCCTTCGCCCCCGCCCCAGCCCCGCCGACCGCCGCCGGCCGGCGGCCCCGGGTCGTGGCGCTCGGCCGGCTCGTGGAGCGCAAGGGCGTGGACGTCGTCGTGCGCGCCCTCGCCGAGCTGCCCGGCGCGGAGCTCGTCGTGGCGGGCGGTCCCGACCGGGCCGAGCTGGACCGCGACCCCGAGGCCCTGCGGCTGTGGGCGCTGGCCCGGGAGCTCGGCGTGGCGGACCGTGTGGAGCTTCTCGGCCGCGTGGACCACGACGACGCCGCCGCGCTGCTCGCCACGGCGGACGTGGTCGCCTGCACCCCCTGGTACGAGCCGTTCGGCATGGTCCCGCTCGAGGCGATGGCGTGCGCCCGCCCCGTGGTGGGCAGCGCCGTCGGCGGCCTGCTCGACAGCATCGAGGACGGCGTGACCGGTCTGCACGTCCCGCCGCGGGACGTCTCCGGGACCGCGGCCGCCCTGGGCGCCCTGCTCGAGGACCCCGAGCTGGCGGCCCGCATGGGCCGCGCCGGGCGCGAGCGCGTGGAGCGGCTCTTCGGCTGGCGGCGCGTGGCCCAGGAGACGGAGCGCTCCTACGCCCGCGTGGTCGACCGGCACCGCCGGGAGCACCCGCCGCTGCTCGGCCAGACCGAGCGCTGGCTCGGCGCCCACCTCGACGAGCTGACGGTCGCCGCCCGCGAGGCCGCCCAGCACGCCGACGTCGTGGACCGGTGGGGCGCACGCCTGGCCGGGCTGCTGACGGACGGCGGGCGCGTGCTCGCCGTGGGCAACGGCGGCAGCGCCGCGGAGGCCCAGCACTTCACCGCGGAGCTCGTGGGCCGCTTCGTCGACGACCGGCGGCCGCTGTCCGCCGTGTGCCTGTCCGCGGAGACCTCGAGCCTCACGGCCATCGTCAACGACTACGGCGTGGAGGAGGTGTTCGCCCGCCAGGTCCAGGCCCACGGCCGGGCCGGCGACGTGCTCGTCGTGCTTTCCACCAGCGGCCGCAGCCCCAACGTGCTGGCCGCGGCCGAACGGGCGCGGGAGCACGGCCTGCACGTCTGGGCGCTCACCGGCCCCGGCCCCAATCCGCTGACCGAGCGGGCCGACGAGTCCCTGAACGTGGCCGCCCCCAGCACCTCGGTGATCCAGGAGGTCCATCTCATGCTGCTGCACGCGGTCTGCGCCGCCGTCGACGCCCGGCTCGCACCGCCCGGCGGGCCCGGGACGCCCACCGAGGCCGGGACACCGGCCCGGACGGCCGTCCGGGCGGGGGTCGCATGAGCGCCCCGCGCATCGTCGTGGTGGGCGACGCCCTGCTGGACCGGGACGTCTCCGGGACCTCCACGCGCCTGAGCCCCGACGCGCCGGTCCCCGTGGTGGACGTCGGCGCCGTGTTCGCCAGCCCCGGCGGGGCGGGCCTGGCCGCGCTGCTGTGCGCGGAGCCGCCGGCCGTCGGCGCCGTGCCGGCAGCGGTCGCCGTGACCCTCCTGGCGCCGGCCGCGGACGACGACGCCGGACGGGAGCTGGCCGGCGCGCTCGGCGAGGTCACCCTGGAGCGTCTCGGGCACGAGGGCGGCACCCGCACCAAGACCCGCATCCGCAGCTCGGGCCAGACCCTCGTGCGCGTGGACGAGGGCGGGCCCGGCACCCCGGTCGGCGTCTCCGCCGCACACGTGGCCGCCGTCCTGGCCGGTGCGGACGCCGTCCTGGTCTCCGACTACGGGGGTGGCGTCACGCGCGACCCCGCCGTGCGCGCCGCGCTCGAGGAGCACGCCCGCACCGGCGTGGTGGTGTGGGACCCCCACCCGCGCGGCGGGAGCCCGGTGCCCGGGTGCACCCTCGTGACCCCCAACGCTGCCGAGGCGGCGGCCACCCTCGAGGGGGCGGCCCCCGGGTCCCCCCGGGAGCTCGCGGGCACGCTGCGCCGGCACTGGGGCGCCCGCGCCGTGGCCGTCACGGCCGGTGCGGACGGAGCGTACCTGGCGACGAGCACCGGGACCGAGCTTGTTCCGGCGGCGCCCGTGCAGAACACCGACCCCTGCGGGGCCGGGGACCGGTTCGCCTCCGCGGCGGCCCTCGCCCTCGGCGGCGGGAGGGACGTGACGGCCGCCGTGGAGAGCGCCGTCGAGGCGGCGGGCCAGTGGGTCGCCGCCGGCGGCGCGGCGACCTACCGCACGCGCCGCGCCGCCGGCGTCCACGCCCGCCCGGTCCTGCACCCGGGCGCCGAGCGGCTGCCCCGCGAGGTGCAGGAGCTGCTGGCCGAGGTGCGCGGCCGCGGCGGGACCGTGGTGGCCACCGGCGGCTGCTTCGACGTCCTGCACGCCGGGCACATCGCCTCCCTCGACGCCGCGCGGCGGCTCGGCGACGCCCTCGTGGTGCTGCTGAACTCGGACGACTCCGTGCGCCGGCTCAAGGGCCCCGGGCGGCCCGTGGTCGGCGAGGCCGACCGCGCCCGCGTGCTCGGCGCCCTGCGCAGTGTCGACGCGGTCGTCGTCTTCGACGAGGACGACCCGCGCGCGGCTCTGAACCTCCTCCGTCCCGACGTGTGGGTCAAGGGCGGGGACTACACCCCGGAGCAGCTGCCCGAGGCCGTCGACGTGCGCGGCTGGGGCGGCCGCGTCACGGTCCTGCCGTACCTGTCGGGACGCTCGACCACCGCGATCCTGCAGAAGGCCGGCCGTGAGCGCTGAGCCGGCCACCGCCGCGGCCGGTCCCACCGCCGGGACCGTGCCGGACCGGTGGGCCGTGGACCCCGCGACGATCGGCCCGGGGGACGTGCTCGTGCTCCGGGCGCTCGGGCTCGGGGACGCCCTGACGGCCGTGGCCCCCCTGCGGGGCGTGCGCCGGATGCTGCCCGGCCACCGGATCGTGCTCGCCGCGCCGTCAGGGCCGGGCGCCTGGCTGGCCGGGCTCGGCGTCGTCGACGGCGTGCTGCCGGTGCCCGGGCTCGTGCCGCTGCCGCCCGCCCCCGGCGGGCACGTGGCCGTGAACCTGCACGGGCGCGGGCCGCGCAGCCACGAGCTGCTCCTGGCCTCCCGCCCCGAGCGGCTCGTCGGCTTCGCCGCCCCGGAGGCCGGTCACGACGGTCCGCCGTGGCGGCGGGACGAGCACGAGGTGCTGCGCTGGTGCCGCCTGGTGGAGGAGGCCGGTGGCCCGTGCGGCCCCGAGGACCTGCGCCTGCGCGCCCACCGTCCCGCCCCCGGGGACGCCCCCGTGCTGATCCACCCGGGCGCCGCCTCCGCCGCCCGGCGCTGGCCCGCCGAGCGCTGGCGGGAGGTCGCCGCGGCCCTGGCCTCGGACGGGCACCGGATCGTGGTCACCGGCTCCCCGGCCGAGGCGGAGCTCGCCGCCGCCGTCGTGACGGGGATCGACGCCGCGGAGGACCGGTGCGGCATGCTGGACCTGGACGGCCTGGCCCGCACCGTCGGTGCGGCCGCCGTGGTGCTCAGCGCCGACACCGGGGTGGCCCACGTGGCCACCGCCCTGGCCGTGCGCTCCGTGGTGCTCTTCGGCCCCACACCGCCCGCCTGGTGGGGGCCCGCCGTGGACCCCGACCTGCACACCGTGCTGTGGCACGGCGACCCGGCCGCTCGGGCGTGGGGCGACCCCCACGCGGACCGGCTCGACGAGCGGCTCGCCGCCGTCACCCCGTCGGAGGTCCTGGCCGCGGCCCGGGCCCAGCTGGACGCCTCCCGCACCTGACCCCGACGACCCGCCCGCCCCCGAGTCCCTCGACACCGTTCTTCGCCCACTGTCCATCGATACCGTCCTTCGATCCCCAGGAGCACCGTGAAACCCACGACAGACGCGACCACCACTGCGGGCACGGCCCGTCCGATCCGCCGCGCCGTCGTGACGGGCGGGACCGGTTTCCTGGGCAGCCACCTGTGCACCGAGCTGCGCCGCCGGGAGGTGGAGGTGGTGTGCCTCGACAACTTCCTCACCGGCTCCGCCGCCAACATCGAGCACCTCGTGGGCGATCCCGGCTTCCGGCTCGTCCAGTGCGACGTCACCGACTACGTGCACGTGCCCGGGGACGTGGATCTCGTCCTGCACTTCGCCTCCCCGGCGTCCCCGATCGACTACCTGAAGCTGCCCATCCACACCCTGAAGGTCGGCTCGATCGGCACCCACCACGCCCTGGGCCTCGCCAAGGACAAGGGTGCGCGGTTCGTGCTGGCCTCCACCTCCGAGGTGTACGGCGACCCGCAGGTCCACCCGCAGCCGGAGAGCTACTGGGGGCACGTCAACCCGGTGGGACCGAGGGGGGTCTACGACGAGGCCAAGCGCTTCGCCGAGGCCCTGACCGTCGCCTACCGCGCCGAGCACGGGGTGGACACGGCCATCGTGCGGATCTTCAACACCTTCGGCCCCCGGATGCGGCCCTTCGACGGCCGAGCGATCCCCACGTTCATCCGCCAGGCCCTGGCCGGGGAGCCCCTCACCGTGGCCGGGGACGGCGCCCAGACGCGCTCGGTCTGCTACGTCTCCGACCTCGTCCGCGGCATCCTGGCACTGGCCGGCAGCGGGCACAGCGGCCCCATGAACATCGGCAACCCGCACGAGCTCTCCGTGCTGCAGATCGCCCGCGACGTCATCGCGGCGACCGGCTCCTCCTCGCGGCTGGAGTTCGTGGAACGTCCCGTCGACGACCCCATGGTGCGCCGCCCCGACACCACGCTCGCGACCGAGGTGCTCGGATGGGCCCCGGAGGTCCCATGGACGGAGGGGCTGGCGCGCACGGTCGAGTGGTTCCGCGAGGGGGCCGGTCTCCCGCAGGAAGGCCCCGCCGTGCGCGCCCGCTGAGACCGGACGGCCACGGGGGGCCCGCCGACCGGGCCGCTCAGCTGACGTAGCGGCGGGCGGCGCTGCTGCGCTGCGACTCCTCCAGCGCCAGGAACCGCCGCTCGACGCGCTCGGGCAGGGGCCGCCGCTCGCGCAGCACCCACGGCGCCCCTCGGAGGGCGTCGAACAGGCCCAGGACCGTGACCCGGTCCCGCGGGGCGGCGCCCACGACGTCCCGGGTCCGGCGCAGGGCCGCGCGCAGCGGCCGCCGCAACCAGATGAACCACAGCGTGTTGCGCAGCCCGTGGCGGCGGCGCAGGTGCGGGTCCCGGACCGTGGAGGCCTGGTGGTGCACCACCACGTCGGGCAGGTGCACGAGCTCCCAGCCCGCGGTCGCGAGATCCGCGGCCAGCAGCTCCTCCTCGCCGCCGAGCCACAGCCGCTCGCTGAACCCGCCCACCTCGCGGAACGCCGTCCGGCGGACCACGGACGCCCCCGCCAGGAAGCTGCCCAGCGCGGGCCCGGGCATCCACTCGGGCCTCTCGACGGGAGAGTGCAGCAGCTCCGCGTTGATCGCGTCCTCCCTCGACCCGGGCTCCACGAGGATCCTGCCCGTGACCACTCCCAGCCGCGGGTGGGCCTCCAGCGCGTCGGCCGCCCGGCGCAGGGACCCGGGCTCCCACCACGTGTCGTCGTCGCAGAAGGCCACGAACGGCGTGTCCACGCGCTCGAGCGCGACGTTGCGGCCCACGGCGCCGAGGTTGACGGGGCTCGCGACTAGCTCCGCCCAGGGGTGCCGCTCGCGGATGGCGTCCGCGGTGCCGTCCTCGGAGCCGTTGTCGACGACCACCACGTGCGGTCGTTCCGGGAGCTCCCGCAGCCGGGCCAGGGCCAGCAGGGCCTCGTCCCGGCGGTTGTGGGTGATCATCACGACCGCCACGCGGCCGTCGGGGCCGGGCTCGGGGGTGGGGGCGGTCTCGGTCACGGGCTCTCCTCCGGTGCGGTGGGGTCGGTGGGGTCGTGCAGCAGTGCGAGGGCGGCCTCCGTGGTCCCGGAGACACGGTGCCGGGAGCGCAGCGCGGCCGGGACACGGGGGAGGGCGCCGAGCAGACCGCGGCGTCCCGTGCGGCCGCCGCGCAGCGCGCCCAGGAGCTCGTGGGCCACGACCCGCCAGGGCCGGCGCAGGATCGCGGTGAGCAGACGGCTGCGGACCAGCCCGGTCTGCCGGCGCGCGTCCGTCCCCCGCCGCGGCGAGGGGTGGTGGTGGGCGCGGATCTCCGGCACGTAGGACAGCCGCCACCCGGCGTCGAACAGGTCGAGGGCGAGGCGCTCCTCCTCTCCGGGGAAGCGCACGACGTCGTCGAAACCGCCGGCCGCCAGGAACGCCGAGCGGCGCACGATCGCCCCGCAGCCCACGAAGCCGAGCAGCGCCGGTCCGGGGCACCCGGTCGGGATGCCCAGCGGGGACGCGGCCAGCACGGCATTGAGCGGATCCGGGCGCTCCTCGGGGCCCACGGCGATGGACCCGGCGATCAGACCCAGCCGGGGGTGGGCGTCGAAGACGGCCGCGGCGCGGGCGAGCGCCCCCGGGGCCCACCACGAGTCGTCGTCGGCGAAGGCCACGTAGGGCGTGCGGGCGAGCCGGACGCCGACGGTCCGGGCCACGGCCCCGAGGTTGCGGGGCAGCTCGACCACCTGCACCTGGGGGTGGGCGGCGCGCACCGCCTCCACGGAGCCGTCCGTGGAGGCGTTGTCCACGACGACGACGGGCCCCTCGTGCCGGCCCAGGTGTGCCACGAGCTCCTCGCGGCGGTTGCGGGTGGCCACGACCACCGTGACACGGCGCTGGGGGTCCGGGGCGTCCATCGTGTCCTTCCGTCGGTTCCGCCGTGTCGCGGTGGCGGACGCGGCCTCGTGCCCGCCGCCGGGCGGACACGCCCTCCCATCGTAGGGGCACGCCCTCCCGCGGTCCGGCGCACCGCGCGTGGCACAATCGGGAGGGACCTCGGCATCCGGGTCACTGATGCGAAATACGGCACGTCCACACTGCACGCACTGCCCGCCACGACCCCGAAAGGCATGTGATCGCCCGACATGTCCGACCTGTTCGAGAACTACGCCACCGACATGGCCGGGGCGGCCGCCTACGACGAGATGTTCACCGCCGACCGGCGGGTCCGGCCCGGCTACGACCGGGTGGGCGGGGTCCTGGACGACCTCTCGCTCAGCGACGTCAACACCCGCGCCGACTCCATGGCCCGGTCCTTCCTGGACCGGGGGGTGACCTTCGACTTCGCGGGGGAGGAGCGGCCCTTCCCGCTGGACATCGTCCCGCGCGTGATCACGGCCGACGAGTGGGACGTCATCGAGCGCGGGGTCAAGCAGCGGGTCCGGGCCCTGGAGTGCTTCCTCGACGACGTCTACGGGGAGCAGCGGGTCGTGGCCGACGGGATCGTGCCGAAGGCGCTGATCACCTCCTCCGCCCACTTCCACCGGGCCGTGTGGGGCTTCCGGCCCGCGGGCGGGGTCCGGATCCACGTGGCGGGCATCGACGTGGTCCGGGACCAGGCGGGCGTGTTCCGGGTCCTCGAGGACAACGTGCGCGTGCCGTCCGGCGTCTCCTACGTGATCGAGAACCGGCGGGCCATGACCAAGGGCCTGCCGGAGGCGTTCATGTCGCAGCCGATCCGCGCCGTGGAGGCCTATCCCCGGCACCTGTACAGGGCACTGCGCGCGACGGCCCCGGAGGCGGCGGAGGACCCCACGGTGGTCGTCCTCACCCCGGGCGTGTTCAACTCCGCCTACTTCGAGCACACCCTGCTGGCCGGGCTCATGGGGGTGGAGCTCGTGGAGGGCCGGGACCTCGTGGTCCGCGGCGACAAGGTCTACATGCGGACCACGGACGGCGAGCAGCGCGTGGACGTGATCTACAAGCGGATCGACGACGAGTTCGTCGACCCGCTGCACTTCCGCTCGGACTCCGCGCTCGGCTGCTCCGGGCTGGTCAACGCGGCCCGGGCCGGGAACGTGACGATCGCCAACGCGATCGGCAACGGCGTGGCCGACGACAAGCTCACCTACTCCTACGTCCCCGACCTCATCCGGTACTACCTCGACGAGGAGCCGGTGCTGCCCAACGTGGACACCTACCGGCTGGAGGAGGACGAGGCCCGCGCCTACGTCCTGGAGCACCTGGACGAGCTGGTGGTGAAGCCCGTGGACGGCTCCGGCGGCAAGGGCCTGGTGATCGGCCCCCAGGCCACCGAGGCCGAGCTCCAGGAGCTGCGGGCGAAGGTGCTCGCCGATCCGCGCGGGTGGATCGCCCAGCCGGTGCTGCAGCTGTCCACGGTGCCGACGTTCGCGGAGGGCGAGTTCAGTCCCCGGCACGTGGACCTGCGGCCCTTCGCGGTGAACAGCGGGGACGAGGTCTACGTGCTGCCCGGGGGGCTGACCCGGGTGGCCATGCAGAAGGGCTCGCTGATCGTCAACTCCTCGCAGGGCGGCGGTTCGAAGGACACCTGGGTGCTGGGCCAGCCGCAGACCCAGGACCTCGACCCCGGTCAGGCGCCGCCCCAGGACGTCGACTCCTCGGTGCACACGTGGCCGGTCTCCGCGTCCTGGCAGGACGAGGGCGACACCGGCCAGCAGCAGCAACAGCAGCAGCAGACCGTGACGCGTCCGGCCGCCGCCGGCCGGGCCGCGTCCACCACCGCACCCACCACCGCGACGACCACCGCGACGACCCGCACCGGAGAGGGGCCCACATGCTGAGCCGTATTGCCGAGTCCCTGTTCTGGATCGGCCGCTACGTCGAGCGGGCCGACGGGGTGGCGCGGATCCTCGACGTCCACCTCGAGCGCATCACCCAGCTGCCCGTGGGCGAGCAGGAGGCCGAGGTGCGCCGCATCATGGCGGTGATGGGCGTGGAGCCCGGTGACGGCGACTACAGCGTCCGGTCGATGATCCACGAGCTCGCGTGGAACAAGGACTGCCTGACCTCCATCTCGGGCTCCCTGTACGCCGCCCGCGAGAACGCCCGCCGCGCCCGGGAGACCGTGTCCTCGGCCATGTGGGAGTCGCTCAACTCCACCTACTACGGTCTGGGCCAGCACCGCCGCGACGTCGTCGGCACCTTCCGGGTCTGCCACTGGACCATCGAACGGATGGCGACCGTGCGCGGGCAGATCCAGATGACCATGTCGCACGACGAGTCCTGGATGTTCCTGTCCCTGGGCGCGGCGATCGAGCGGGCGGACATGACGTCCCGGCTGCTGTGGACCCGGTCGACGTCCACGTCCGGCATGTCGTGGGTGTCGATCCTGCACTGCGCCGGCGGGTACGAGGCTTTCCTGCGCACCCGGTACGGCACGTTCAGCGACGAGTCCGCGACAGAGTTCCTGCTCCTCGACCGGCTCTTCCCCCGCTCGATCCTGCACGCCCTCACCACGGCGGAGGAGATCCTCGTGGGCCTGGAGCCAGGCCTGCAGCGGGTCGGGTTCAAGGACGACGCCCGCCGCATCATCGGCGAGGCCCGCACGTCCCTGGAGTTCCACCACGCCCTGGACCTCATCGCGGTGCTGCCCGAGCACCTGAACAACGTCCAGGCCGCCTGCGCGAACGCGTCGGAGGCCGTGAGCACCAAGTACTTCTCGCACGCCGTCGAGGCGTCCTGGTTCGGAGGCATGCTGTGACCCGGCTCAAGATCGATCACGTCACCCGATACGACTACAACGACAACGTCTCGAAGTCCTACAACGAGGCCCGGATGACGCCCCTCTCCGACGACGAGCAGGTCGTGCTCGAGGCGGAGCTCACGCTGAGCCCGGGGATCGCCACGGTCAGCAACTACCGGGACTACTGGGGCACCCGGGTCGCGGCCTTCGACATCCAGGGCCGGCACCGGCACCTGGAGGTGCGCTCCTCGGCCACGGTGGAGGTGCACCGGCGCCCCGGCGACGAGGTCGCGGACGGGCTGAGCTGGGAGGAGCTGGCGACCCCCGAGGTCCTGGACGCGGTCTCCGACTTCGTGCCCCAGACCCCCCTCACGCGTCTCGGGCCCCAGCTGGAGCGTGTCGCCGAGACGATCCGCGAGGAGGCGCCCGAGCCGGCCGCCGCGGCGGCCGAGATCTTCCGCGGCATCGCCGCGCACATGCAGTACGTGCCGGGGGTCACCGGCGTCCACACGGACGCCGAGGCGGCCTGGCGGGAGGCCAAGGGCGTGTGCCAGGACCTCGCGCACGTGGCCCTCGGCATGATGCGGCACATCGGCATCCCCGCCCGCTACGTCTCCGGCTACCTGCACCCGGACTACGAGGCGGGCATCGGGGCGACCGTGCCGGGGGAGTCCCACGCGTGGGTGGAGTGGTGGAACGACCGCTGGTACGCCTACGACCCCACCAACCACACGCAGCTCACCGACTTCCACGTCACGGTGGGCCGCGGCCGCGACTACACCGACGTCACCCCGCTGAAGGGCATGGTCACCGGTGGTGGCGGCACCTCGGGGCTGCAGGTCCAGGTCGAGGTCACGCAGACCGCATGACGACGGTGGGGCCGCCCACCTCCTCGGGTGGGCGGCCCCGCCGCGGCGGGTGAGGTGCCCTAGCTCTCGAAGCGGAAGTTCTTCGGGGCGACCGTCAGCCCGGAGGTCGTCACCGTCAGACCCCGGGCCCGGTCCTGCTCCGGGTCCACCCCGACCTTCACGCCCGGGGGCACCACCACGTTCTTGTCGAGGATGCACCGGTCGATCACGGCGCCCTCGCCGATCTGTACGTTGGGCATCAGGACCGACTGGTTGACGGTGGCGTCGTTGTTGACCAGGACCTTGGGGGAGAGCACCGACTCGGTGACGCGTCCGCCGGTGACCAGAACGCCGCGCGAGAGGATCGAGTCCGTGGCGATGCCGCCCTCCCCGTGCGGGCCGCGCACGAGCTTCGCCGGCGGGGCCTGCATCTCGTTGGTGTAGAGCGGCCAGGCGTAGTTGTACAGGTTGAACACCGGCAGCGGGCGGATCAGGTCCATGTGCGAGTCGTAGTACGAGTCCAGCGTGCCGACGTCGCGCCAGTACTGCCGGTCCCGACCCGTGGAGCCCGGGACGTCGTTCTCCGTGAAGTCGTAGACGGCCGCCTCGCCGCGGTCCGCGAACCAGGGCATGATGTCCCCGCCCATGTCGTGGCTCGTGTCCTCCTTCTGCTCGTCGGCGCGCAGCGCCTCGACGAGCGCGTCGGTGTCGAAGACGTAGTTGCCCATCGAGGCGAAGAACGCGTCCGGGTCATCGGGCAGGGGAGCCGTGCTCTGCGGCTTCTCGACGAAGCGGGTGATCTTCGTGACGTCCTGTGGGTCCGTCTCGATCACGCCGAAGGAGGTCACCATCTCCATGGGCTGGCGCACGCCCGCCACGGTGGCCCGGGCCCCCGACCGGATGTGGAAGTCCACCATCGCCGAGAAGTCCATCCGGTACACGTGGTCCGCGCCGACCACCACGACGATGTCCGGCTTCTCGTCGTCGATGAGGTTCATCGACTGGAAGATGGCGTTCGCGGAGCCCAGGAACCACTCCTTGCCGCGCCGCTGCTGGGCCGGCACGGTGACCACGTAGTTGCCCAGCTGGGCGGACAGGCGCCAGGTCTGGGTGACGTGCTGGTCCAGGGAGTGCGACTTGTACTGGGTGAGCACCACGACCTGGAGATAGCCCGAGTTCACGATGTTCGACAGCGCGAAGTCGATCAGCCGGTAGCCGCCCGCGAAGGGCACCGCGGGCTTGGCGCGGTCCTCGGTGAGCGGCATCAGGCGCTTGCCCTCGCCTCCGGCCAGGACGATCGCGAGAACCTTCTTACGGTGGGGCATGGGAACCTCTCTGACTTCTTCGGCAATCCGGCGCAACAACTCCGCCTCGCGGTGCGGAACCACTCGACAGGCGCCTTCATTGTGTCTTAACGGGCGCGAAGCGGAGTGACCGGTCGCACAGGAGTCCTGATGTGTCACCCGGGGCGGCCGGCACGGATCGCGGCGGCACGTTCCCGTGGCGGCGGGGCGATCCTGCAGTACGCTCGGAATCGTGCGAGTAGATATCTTGTCCAAGGAGTTCCCGCCCGAGATCTACGGCGGCGCCGGAGTCCACGTGTCCGAGCTCTCGCGGGTCCTGGCCCCGCTCGTCGACCTGAGGGTGCGGTGCTTCGGCGCGCCGCGCGAGCCACGGGTCAACGGCGTCGAGGTCCAGGCCTATCCCGTCCCCTCGGAACTGGCCGACGCCAACGCCGCGATCCAGACGCTGGGCGTGGACCTCGCCATGGTCGGCGACATCGCCGGCGCCGACCTGGTGCACTCCCACACCTGGTACGCCAACATGGGCGGGCACCTCGCGTCGCTGATGCACGGCATCCCGCACGTGCTCTCCGCGCACTCCCTCGAGCCGCTGCGCCCGTGGAAGGCCGAGCAGCTCGGAGGCGGCTACGCGGTGTCCTCCTTCGTGGAGAAGACCGCCTACGAGGCGGCCGCGGCGATCATCGCCGTCTCCGACGGGATGCGCCAGGACATCCTCCGGTCCTACCCGGACGTCGACCCCGACCGGGTCCGCACGGTGCACAACGGCATCGACGTCAGTCAGTGGGTGCGCGACGAGGGCACCGACGTGCTCGAGTCCTACGGCATCGACCCCGCCAAGCCCTCCGTGGCGTTCGTGGGCCGTGTCACCCGGCAGAAGGGCGTGCCGTTCCTGCTGCGCGCCGCGGCCCGGCTGCCCGAGGACGTGCAGCTCGTGCTGTGCGCCGGCGCCGCCGACACCCCGGAGCTCGGCGCCGAGGTCAACGCCCTCATCGAGGACCTCCGGGCGACCCGGTCCGGGGTGGTGCTCATCGAGAAGATGCTGCCGCGCCGCGAGATCGTCCAGATCCTCTCCGGCGCCACGGCGTTCGCCTGCCCGTCTGTCTACGAGCCGCTCGGCATCGTCAACCTCGAGGCCATGGCCTGCGGCACCGCGGTGGTCGCCTCCGCCACGGGCGGCATTCCCGAGGTCGTCGTCGACGGTGAGACCGGCCGGCTGGTCGAGATCGAGCAGGCCCAGGACGGCACCGGCACACCGGTGGACCCGGAGAAGTTCGTGGCCGACTTCGCGGCCGCGCTGACCGAGGTCGTCTCCGACCCGGTGCGGGCCCGGGAGATGGGTGCCGCCGGCCGGCGCCGCGCCGAGGAGCACTTCGCATGGGAGTCCATCGCCGAGCGGACCGTGGAGGTCTACCGCTCCGTGCTGTGAGTCCCGCCCGGCCCGGGCGGTCCTCGTGACCGCCGGGCCCGCTCGGGAGAGGCGGCGGCCACCGTGGGCCCGTGGGAGCACGGGGCGGCGGCGGCCGCCGCCGGCACAGGTGAGGGGGGTCCCCGGCCACCCCGAGAGCGCACGTCGCCGGCGGGGACGGGGGGCGCACCGGCGGCTCGGACGCGGCTCTCGAGCGAGCGTCATCCCAGGTCAGATGGACAATCCGGGAGATGCTCAGGACTCATTCAAGCGCATGCAGGGGCGCGACGGAAGTCGGCGGCGCACCTACTCACGAGTTTTCATCGATTTTGACACCGGCGCCCCGCCGGATCCCCGCAGGGCCGCGCCGATGTGAACCGCGGGCGCGCATGTGGTAACTTATTTTTTGTTGCGTTCAGGGTGAGCGGCCGGAAACGGCACGACGTTCCACCTGGATCCACTCGCGCGGGTGGCGGAATAGGCAGACGCGCTAGCTTGAGGTGCTAGTCCTCGTATTAGAGGGTGGGGGTTCAAGTCCCCCCTCGCGCACAGAGAACCGGTCCGATGAGGCCGGTGACGACAGCCCCGGCGTCG
>NZ_JBISWK010000161.1:0-14812 GCF_044462205.1 Kocuria rhizosphaericola
CGCCGGGGCTGTCGTCATGCTCGAGGCCTTCCTCGACGTCGACCGCAACTCCTGTCCCCGGGCGGCTCGGTCCGCGGGCGAACTCCGTTCTCCGGCTCCTGAACCCAGCGGTGTCGTCGGGGGGCCCGTGTCCGCGGACGCGCCCCGGGCGAGCGGAGGGTGTCAGCGCGCGCGAGCGAGCCGGCGGACCATGGCCACACTGCTTCCGGCGACGATGCCGTACAAGAACGCCCCGACCGGCTCGAATCCGTGCTCCCGGACAGCCTGGATGATCCTGGTCCGGCCTTCGTCGGCTCCGGTGAAGTCCGTGACAGTGCCTGCCGCGAAGACCGGGCCGTCTCCGCTCTCGCTCACCACCACCTTCCAGCGGGTCGGGCCCTCGAAACCGGAACCGGCGTCCTCGCCCCATTCCACGACCAGGGCGTAGAGGGTGTTGGTGCCCTCCTCCAGCTCCTCGACCGCGGTGGCGACGCTGCTGCGCAACAGGTGGATGTCGCCACCGCAGTCGCGCTCCAGGTGTTCGCGCAGGAAGGCCAGCAGGGTGTCGTAGTCAGGCATGAGGGGTCCTCCTTCAGCTCCAGGACGGCGTCTGTGGCACAGATCGTAGATCCGTTCCCGCTCCCGCTGTAGGGCTCATGCCGGCACCGACGTCGTGCTCGTCGTCGACGCAGGAGGTCGCCGCGGCCGATCCGACGAGCTCCTCCGCAGCGCCGGAGCGCTCGGCCGGCACCACCGCAGCCGTCGACGATCGACAGACCCTGCCCGGCGGGACCCACGTCGGGCGCCTCCACTACGCCGTGCCGGTGGGTGAGGCGGAGGAGGTCCCCATCGGGCAGCACACCGACGACGGCGTACCGGAACACGCCGGGGGCACCGTCACCGAGGAGCGGTCCCTGGGGGACGGCAGCGACGACGTCTCCGCGGGTCCGCCGCATCCGGCCACCGGAACCCCGGGCGAACCGTACGCCGCCGTCCGGTCAGCGCAGCAGGCCGCCCCGGGAGGGCCGCGCCGTGGAGGGGTGCGCTCCGCACCCAGGGGCGCTTCAGTGGTCGATGTGGTGGCCTCGGTCCAGCGCCCACCCCCGGCCCTTCTCCCGGCCCGTGCGGTCGGTGATCACGAGGCGTGGCCGATCTCACCGGCCCGGAGCCGCCCCGGTTCGCCGCCTTCCCGTCCTGGCGCCTCCGGATGGGCTGCCGCGAGGTCGGGACCCCGTACGAGGAAGGAGCGGACAGCGGGCACGGGGCGGACCGGGCGCTGAAGGTGCCGTGCGTGGCAGGGGACACCCGCCCTACCGGGCGCCGCCTTCGAGTGCGCGGCGGGGAGTCCGAAAACTCCGGGCGCGGCACCAGCCAGTGCACAGGAGGCGGTGACAGGGTCGGTGGTGATGAACACTCGAGCACCCCACGCCCAGCGACCGACGACGTCGGCGACCACGCGCGCGATGACCAGGATGAGCCTGGCCGTGCTCACCTCCGTCCTGTTCACCGCGGCGATCTTCTTCGGCGAGATCGAGTTCATCACCGCCGCCCTGCTGACCGGCGTAGCCGGCATCGCGCTGGACCTGCGGCAGACCACGAACCTGGCGCGGGTACGGGCGCGGTCCTAGCTCGGCGCCCGCACCGCTCGGGCAGACCGCAGCGCCACGCGACGTCCCGTGACGCTGCTGGGTTCGCGTCATGATGATCGAGGCGGACCTCAGCGAGTGGGAGCAGCAGTGCTGCGGTGACCCGTTCCGCCTCGGCTCGACCGACGTCCGGACGCTGGTGGCCCGCGACCCGAGCCGGGACAGCGGCCGGCCCATGGCGAGGTACCGCGAGGAGCACCGGCCACCACGGTGTGCGCGACGCACCGGAGGCTCCGTCCGGCGGCCACCACACGGCCACCGGCATCGCGATGACCACCAGCAGTCACAGCAGCCGCTGGGCCGGGGTGTGGTGCCGGCCCCGGGACGGGAAGCTGACCGCGACGACGATCAGCGCGATCAGCTCGCCGGAGACCAGCAGGGCGGTGGACTCCCGGTGCGCGGGGAGGAACGGATTGCTGCCGGTGCCCCGGCACGGGGCCCCGGAGCCGATCGTGGCGCCGCAAGCCGTCGTCGCGAGCTCCATGACTCCGCGGTCGGAGAGCGAGTGGTGCGGGCGGTCGAGTTTCCGGCCGGTGGCGTGCTCAGCGCGGGAGGTGGCGCTGCAGCCACAGCGTGCACCACAGCTTCAGCCGAAGCTCGTCCCAGTCCGCGACGTCCACGACCAGGGCGGCAGGCCCGTACCGGTGGACCGAAGCGACGCCGTCGCGGTCGCACAGCTCGGCGATCAGATGTTCCACCACGTCCGGGTGCTGGGCCGGGATGTCCTCGCGCAGCCCGACGTCGAAGCAGTCGAGCTCGGCGACCACCGTCACCAGCGGCTCCTCGATGGTGGCGGCCTCCGGGCCTTCGCCGTTCAGGGCGTCGATGCTGCGGTGGAGGTGCGCCAGCATCTCGGCTCCGCTCATCGGGTCCCGGCCGTGGGCGGACTGGTAGACGCTGTAGAGCGGCATGCCGGGGAGGAAGATCTGGTGGTGGTCGGAGGCCAGCACGGGGTAGTTCAGCAGCGGGTGGTCGGCGATCACGTGGTCACCGACCTGCCAGCCGGCCTCGGGTGCTGCGTCGCTGATGATCTGGCCGAGGTAGGAGGCGAAACCGTCGACGAGCGCGATCGTCTCGGCCGGCGGGTGCGGGTCCACGAGTCGGCCGTGCCGGGCCCAGGACGGCCAGGAGGACCGGGTCGGATCGTCGGTGAGCGTGCGCGGGTCCACGCCGAGCTGAGCCACCCGGGCGTTGATCCACGCCCACAGCGGGGACGCGGAGTAGACCGACCCGTCGAGCATCTTGTCGGGGTCCCGGCCGTGGCCGGCCAGGGCCGTGCGCAGGCGCTGAAGCGCCGGGGCGCGTTCGGCCAGGTAGGCATCGAGGGCGTCGTCGGCCTGGCGTGCGGCCATCAACTCGTAGGGTGTCTCGGACATGGCCGCGACTCTACTGCGGGGAGCGGCAAGGGTGGATGCGGTGATGCGTTTCGTGGACAGGGACCGTGGACCGCTCGGTGCGTCGAGTCCTGACGCTGGCCGGCGGGCTCGGCCGAGCTCGGGCAACCGGGTCGTGAGCCGGCCGGGGACCCACCGTCCGAGGTGCCCGGTGTGCCGGTCCGGGGCGGTCACCGGCACCGGCTCGCGGTCCTCCCCGTGCGCGGAGTCCGCTCCGGGGCGGGCAGCGAGGTCTTCGACCATCCGGCACACCTTCCGGAAGTGCTCGTGGGCGCTCTCCTGGTGCCGCCCGCGGTCGAGTACCCCGTCTCCGCACCGACTTCCACGAGCGGTCCCTCCGCCACGAGGTGCGGCTCAGGGCGCTCGGCCCAGGGGTGGGAACCGCAACCGCTCAGGGGTTGGAGTCGATCTGCCCGCCGAGCTCGTCCTGAAGTCGCTGCAGTGGAGCTTCGTCCCTCGAGATGACGAACCAGTTGGCCGTGTGCAGGACGAAGGCGTTCTCCTCGTCGCTGAGCAGGTCAAGAAGCTCCTCCTGGCTCTCTTCGGAGCCCGCGACCGCCATCGCCATGACGCCGTTGGCGCAGTCGAGGAAGGTGGTCGACGGATCGGCGGGTGCACGCAGCTGATCCGTTCCCGGACACTCGACGCCGGCGTCGACGACGTCTTCGCGCAGGGCCAGCGCGTCGTCGTAGGTGGTCTCGCCGTCCACCAGCGCCTGGATGTCGCCGGCGGTCGGCCCGCAGCCGGTCAGAGCCAGGGCGGAGAGAGTCAGGAGAGCAAGAACGGGTCGGCGCATGGGACGTCCTCTCGTCGATGGGATCAGTTGCCGAGCAGGGACCACCGAGCGCGCGGGTGCGAACCCTGGTCCGATCCTATGCGCCGGGCACCCCGGAAGGGCTGATCATCGCACCGCGGCGGGCCCGCTCGGCTCGACGGACCGCTGTCGACCTGCTGCCGCGCGTGCTGGTGGTCGCCGGGTCCGGAAGGGGAGCACGCTGGTGCCGGGGGAGGAGCTGTTCAGGGGGCCGGGCTGTCGCTGCTGTTCGCAGGGTTCCTTTTCATCGTCCGCCGGTGGGTGGAGACTCGCGGCAAGGACCGCATCAGCTGGGACCGGCGGATCGCCCTCGTGCTGATCGGCGCCCGCTCGTCCTGACCACCGGCGGAGTCGTGCTCGATCCGGGCGCCGCCGGATGGACGCCCGCCGAAAGGAGACCGGTCGTTGCCGACGTCACTGGGAATCAACCTCGTCGCCCTGGCGTTCCTGTCCGCCGGGCTGCTGTTCCTGGCCCGGGGCCTGGTCGAGGGCAGGGGCACGATGCCCAAGGGCCGGGACCGGCGCGCCGCCGCAGGGCTGTTCCTCGTCTCGGCGGTGCTGTTCCTGGCCGCCGGCAGCTTCTTGCTGTCGGGGGACTGAGCGCTCGAGCCGGCCCCACGGGGCACCGCCGGCCGGGGCCCCACGATCGGTCCCGGGGGCTGCGCTCGAGGCGCTTCGGGCGGTAGCGGCGCACGAGGATCACCACGCACACCACGGCGACAGCCACACCGACGGCCGGCACCGGGCCGTGGCACCCAGGGCCATGACCGAGCCGAGCAGCTGGAACGCCCACCGCAGGCACGGCACCGACAGGATGACGGCGACGGTGCGTCGCCGTCGGCTGACCGGTCGGGGAGCGCGGACGGGTCGCCGACCGTCAGGAGGCGGGCCGGCGGTCTGCCCCGGTGAGAGTGCTCACGCGGTCCCCGGCGGCGTCCATGGCCAGGGAGGCGAGCACGGCGAGCAGCGCCATCCACCGGCGCGGGCGGGTCACGCCGCGTCCGACCAGCCAGCGCTCGAGCGCCGCGTCGATCCGCAGCGATGCGGCCTGGATCCCGCACGTGGCCGCGCCGAGGCCCAGCAGCAGCGCCGCCCGCGCCGACGCCGGCAACCGCTGTGCCGAGACGGCGACCTCATCGGTTGGGGGCTCGTGGTCGGTGCCGGGGGTGGCGGACTCCTCCGCGCCGGTGTTCCGGTAAAGCGCCCACGCTCCTGCGGCGGCGACCAGCACTCCCGGAACCACGACGTAGGCGGCGCGCACCCGAGGTGACCAGCCGGACGGGGAGATGAGCGTCAGCGCCCCGGCGGCCGCGGAGCTGGTCAGGGAAAGGACGAGGTTGTTCATGGCTCTACGCTACGTGCCGCATCCCGGGTCGTCAGCCGTGCGGGACGACAGCGTGGTGTCCACGACCGGGCTGACCGTCAGAGCGGTCGTCGGGACGTGGTGGCACGACAGACGGGCGAGCCGGAAGAGGTCCCGGCCGGGCCTCGGGTCCGGCGACCACGGTGCAGTGCTCGCGTCCCGGCAGCGGCGCATCGCCGCGGCCGTCTCAGGCCGTGATCCGGGAGCGGAACCCCGACGACCGCAGGAGAGCGAACATCGGACCCACGCTGAGATGGCCGAAGGCGCGATAGATCTCCCAGGCCAGTTCACAGTCCGGCACCCGGTCCGTCGGCGGGGAGTACGCCCACCCGCCGCTCTCGCCCGGCGGAAGAGAGAACCGCGCGACCGCCGCACCTGCTCCTCGCACGCCGTCGGCCACGGCCTGGTGGAAACCGCTCTGCGTGGTCGAGGAGTTGCCGGCCACGTAGTGCTCGACCCGGCCCGCGTAGGAGCGCTCCAGCGCCTGCGCCATCGCCCGGACCGACGCGGCTGCGCTCACCGTGTCCGAGATCCGGAGTCGGTGGATCTCCGGCCTGCCGCGCGTCAAGGCTGCCCAGGCGGCGGTCTGCTCCATCACCCGGACGTTCTCGACGTCCCTCTGGGTCCAAACCCGGAGGCCGCACGGCGGACGACCCCCCGTCCTCCACCGCCACCAGGACGAGCCGGTGGCCTCGGGTTGCCACCGTCGTGATGTAGTCCGAGAGGTACAGGGTCTCGTCGTCGGGGTGGGGTGAGTACACGACGGTCGTCCGGGTCACGATGATCTCCTCGGTCGCGGAAGTTGCTCCATGATGCCCGACGGATCCGGATCCGGTGCCGGGCACCCGGGCGCGGGCGGGTCCTGCGCCACTGCAGGGGCGCAGGACCGTCCCGAGGACGTCCGCGGGACATGAGCTCGGCACCGGGTCTTGAGCCAACAGGTGAAGTGTGCTTCAGTTGTTCGTACAGGGAGGGGAGTATCCCACCGACGTCCCGTCGTCACTACGGCCCCCCGCGGGTCCGGCGGAACGGGCCCGTGCCGGGCCGGGAGAGACCTCCGATCTGATCGATCGGAAGGTTCTCGTCATGGATGTCCCGTTCTGGATCTGGGCCTCGGTGCTGGGGTTCATCGTGGTGATGCTGGCTGTCGACCTGTTCGCCCACCGCCGCGCCCACGTGATCGGGGTGCGCGAGGCGGCGGTGTGGTCGGGGGTGTGGGTCGCTTTCGGCGTCGGCTTCGGCGTGGTCGTCTGGCAGGTGTGGGGCGCGGAGTTCGGCCAGCAGTACTTCGCCGGGTACCTGATCGAGAAGTCCCTGGCGGTGGACAACGTCTTCGTGTGGGCGATCATCTTCAGCTACTTCGCCGTTCCCCGCGAGTTCCAGCACCGGGTGCTGTTCCTCGGCGTGCTCGGCGCGCTGGTCCTCCGCGGGATCTTCATCGCAACCGGCGCGGTGCTGATCCAGAACTTCTCGTGGGTCCTCTACGTCTTCGCCGCGTTCCTGCTGTGGACCGGTTACCGGATGATCCGGCAGCGCAACGAGCACCTGAACCCCGGGCAGTCGATGGTGCTGCGCGGCTTCCGGCGCTGCGTGCCGATGACCGACGCCTATCACGGGCAGAAGCTTCTGGTCCGCCGGAACGGGGTGCTGCTGGCCACTCCGCTGCTGGCAGTCCTGGTGCTGATCGAGGCCACCGACGTCGTCTTCGCGGTGGACTCGATCCCGGCGATCTTCGCCGTGACCGACGAGGTGTTCCTCGTCTTCACCGCCAACGCCTTCGCGATCCTGGGACTGCGGGCGATGTACTTCCTGCTCGCCGACCTCATGCACCGCTTCGTGTACCTGAAGATCGGCCTCGCGCTGGTGCTGATCTGGGTGGGCATCAAGATGCTGCTCAAGATCGACGTGGTCTACATCCCCACCCCGGTGTCCCTGGCCGTGGTCACCACGATCATCACCGTCTCGATCCTCCTCAGCCTGCGCGCCACGCGGGGACAGGGTCGCCGGGGGCTGCCGGCCCCGGCCCGGCCCCCGTTCCGGGTCGCCACGGAGGCCGAGGACGCCGCCCTGGAGCCGGTGTGGTCCCGCGTCCGGGAGATCCCCGCCGGGGAGCGGGACGCCCACCGGGACGAGCTCGAGCCCACCCACCGTCACGAAGGAGACCTCCGATGACCGTCCTCGCCCCTCGCCGTCCTGTGGCCGCGGTGATCACCGACGGCCCCCAAGCCGTCACCGTGGCCCGTTGCGCGGTACGGATCGCCGCCGAACAGGACCGCCCGCTGCTGCTGCTGGTGCCGATGCTGCGCTCGGCGTTCACCGCCGACGCCGTCATCGCCGCCCGGGTGCGCCGGGCAGCGCTGCGCGAGGCCGAGGCCGTCGCCGCCCGCACCTGCCCGACGCTCGAAGCCACCGGCATCACCGCGCGCGTGGAGGTGGTGTGGCACCGGACCTCTTCCCGCCGCCGCGCCGGAGAGGGACGGGCCATCGCAGTGGCCCACGCGGCCGGCAGGGCCGGGGCGGCGGTGATCGTCACCCCGGCGGGGATCCCGGTGCCCACGGTCCGGCACGGGCCCGAGGTCCTGCTCGTCGCGGCCGGCGCGGCGTCCCTGATCACCGTGCGCCGCCCGGCCCGTTCGCACAGACTGGCCGAGCTGTGACCCCGGTCCGCTCCGAGGATTTCATCGGGTCGTAGAATCGGCACCTCCGACGGGAAGGACCCAGACATTGCCCTCCAGTTCCCACCTCGGTGCGGCCGGGCGTCCCTGCCCGGCTCCGAGCAGCTCCGACGGGTCAGGAGTGCAGCGCCCGCCGTGGACGTTCCTCACCAACCACGGCCACGTCCTGCTGGCCGTGGCCCAGTCCCAGGACGCGCGGGTGGCCGAGATCGCCGCCCAGGTGGGCATCACCGCCCGGGCGACCCTGACCATCCTCAAGGACCTCGAGGACGCCGGATACCTCCGCCGGCACCGGGTGGGCCGGCGGAGCCACTACACCGTCGACGCCCACCGGCACTTCCGTCATCCCGCCACCGCCGGGCACGAGGTGGGGGAGCTGCTGGCCATCTTCGCCCCCGACGTCTCCGCCCGGTCACGGGGTGGCGCCTGAGCCGCCGCAGGGGGCTCGAGGGCGGCCGCCCGCACCCCGGAACGTGGTCGGTGGCCGAGGTGCTCACGTCGCCGGCGACGCGGGACTTCGCGGTCATCGGTCACTTCGCCCTGCCGGACGCCTTGTGGTGGGACGAGTTCCCCACACCGATGGCGTCCCGGATCGCCGAGCTCCGCCGGGAGGACGCGTGGCCCGCCGGGGCCCTGCCGGTGCTCGAGCTGTGCCGGGCGGAGATCGGCCGTCATCACGGCAGCACTCCTCGGCGCGACCCCGAGACCCTTCGCCGCCGCGCCGAGACCCCGCACGACAGATGCAACATTCCGCATATTCTTGTCGGCCCCCACCGACGCCGTCCATGGTGGTGGGCAGAGGGCGAACGGGACCCGCCGGGGGGCGAGTCCCGAGCGTCGTCGGACCCGAGGCCGGCACCGCCCAGGAGGACAAAGGCGTCCACTGGGCGGGGGCGATCAGCGGCCTGCACCGGGGAGCGCTGGAGGCGGTACGAGCTGGGGGGCTGGTGCCGCCTCCAGCCATGCCGGGTTCCGGTGACGGGGCCCGGTCCCGGCTGGTGCCCGGCCTGTCCGCACCAGCAGGAGGAGACGGAAGATGTACGCACGGCTCAGCACCTACGAAGGCGGCTATCCGGAGGACTACGACGCCGGCCTGGACACGCTGCGCGCCGAGGTCCTCCCCGGCATCCAGGCGCTGCCCGGGTACCGCGGGTCCATGAGCCTGGTGGAAAGATCCACCGGCCGGTCCATGTCGATCACCTTCTGGGCGGACGAAGAGGCCCTGTCAGCCACCCGGCAGACCGTGGAGAAGATCCGGGAGCGCGCCGCGGCCACCTCGGGGTCACGCATCCTGGACGTGACCGAGTACGAGGTCGGCTACACGGACCTGCCGTAGCGTGGCGAGGCCCACGCCGTGCCTCCCCACGAGCAGTCAGGCCCCGGAGGTCAGCGGTCGAAGGGGAGACGGGTCCGCAACCACGCGGACAGCCACCGGTGCAGAGCATCGGCCTCCCATCCCGGGGCGCGGACCTCCAGGGCGTCGACTGCCGCACGGTCCACCGCGACGATGCCGTCCTGGGCGGCCAGCTCGGTGCTCATGCGCCGCAACAACCCGGCATGACCGTTGGCGATGTCGCCGCGCACCCCGACGTCGAAGCTCTCCGGGGCGGCGACCACCACCACCGGCGGGTCCCCGGCCGGCGGCGGGATCTCCTCGTGCAGGGAGCCGATCATCGCGACCGCGTAGCCGGTCAGCTCTCCCTCGCGCAACGAGGCCTCTCCGCGCTTGAGCCGCAGCATCCCGGCCATCGGCAGGGTCGGCACGAAGATCTGCTGCCCCGCACCGGTCAGCACCGGGTGGTGGTGCAGATGATGTCGTGCGTCCTCCGGCGAACCCAGACCCCATACCGCGGTCGGGGCGCCGGTGATCAGCACCTGGGCGAGGTAGGAGACCAGACCGTCCAGCAGCACGAACATCGTCGCCGAGGGGACGTGCATGCTGGTCACGGTGTGCCTGGCCCAGGACGGCCATCGCGAACGCGGTTCCAGGGAAGGAGCTGTCGAGCGGCCCGCGGACAGCTCCGCCCGCCGCTCGACGATCCACTCCCACAGCGGCGTCAGCGACTGCGGGCTCCCGTCGAGCAGCGTCTCCGGATCGATCCCCTGTGCAGTGAGCTCGGCGCGCAGACGCTGCAGGGCCGGGACCCGCTCCGCCAGGAACTCCCCGAGAGCAGCGCGGGCCTGCACCGGGCTCATCCGCCGGTAGTGAGTCATCGGCATGCTCCTCACCGTAGCCAGAACCGGGCCCGTGCCGACCGTCCGCGCAAAGATGACATCGTCGCACCTGGGCCGGGTCCGCAGACCGTCGCCCGGGGCCCACAGCCGGGCCGGCTCTTCACCTCGTGCCCGACCCCGCCCTCAGCAGGCGCACCCGCACGGTGTGCTCGAAGGTCCGGGCCGTCACCGACCGGCGCACGTGCTCCCCGACATCGGGCACCGGGCGCCGGACGAACCGGAACGTGGTGGCCCGCCCGCCGTGGATCCGGTCCAGCCGGGTCGTCAGCCTCTGCAGCGCGACCTCTCGGGATCGGTCATGGCACCAGTGTCCTCGGAACAGCGGACAGGATCTGTCCGCTCCGGGACGGACACTGGTCTCGTTCCCGGGGCACCGCCCGGGCACCCCGAGCAGGAAGGAACCGCCATGACCGACCTCGACGTCGCCGCCTGCGCCGCCGACCAGATCGACTGGCACTGGGCCCGGCAGCTGCGGCCCCGCCTCGCCGGTCTGACCGACGAGGAGTACTTCTTCGACCCCACCGGCGGGTCCGCGTGGACCGTCCATCCCCGCGCGGAGCGGCGCACGCCCCTGCAGACGGGCCGTGGGGAGTTCGTGGTGGACTTCGCCCTGCCCGAACCGGTGCCCGCGCCGTTCACGACCATCGCCTGGCGGTTGGCGCACGTCGTCGTCGGCGTCCTCGCGGTGCGCAGCCATGGTCACTTCGGCGGCCCTGCGGCGTCCTACGAGAACTGGGGCTACGCCGGCACCGCCGACGAGGCGCTGGCCCAGCTCGACCGCGAGTTCGCCCGCTGGACGACCGGGGTGCACTCGCTGTCGGAGACGGACCTGGCGCGCCCGTGCGGGCCGGGGGAGGGCCCCTACGCGGACCTCCCGGTGCTCGCGCTGGTGCTGCACATCAACCGGGAGCTGATCCACCACGGCGCGGAGATCGCCCTGCTGCGCGACCTGTACGCCCACACCCGCTGAACCACCCCGCCGGCAGTCCACCCGATCCGATCCGCAGGCACCGCAGGAGCTCACCCCGCCCTTCCGCACTGCCACCGTCACCGACGCACGCGACGCCCTGGCGACCTTCGCGAGCCGGCAGCTCCGCCAGGTCGCCACCACGCCGCAGGGTCCCGACGCCGAGCAGCTGCGCGCGATCCCGTCCGGGATCGCCATGGGCCCGGGCGCGCCGGTCCGGTACGTCCTGTTCATCGGTGAGCACGATCCGTACGCGGCGCTCGCCGGTCCGGGGCGGGCACCAGGAACCGCTGGACGGGCCCGGCTGGGCGGCCGGCGCGATCCTGCCCGGGCCGCGACCGGAGGACGCGCCGAGTCCCTGTGCGCCGCCCTGCACGCGCCGGCGGACGGGGAGCCGTGGAGCCCGCAGGGCTGACCGCTCACAGTGACCTCGAGGTCGTGCGCGCCCCCGTCGGCCGACCGCGTGGCCGGAGCACCGCGAGCACTGCGAAGGCCCGGCCCCTCCGGTGGGCGGAGGGGCCGGGCCTTCAACACGTTCCGCCTCCCGGTTCCGGAGGCAGGCCTTCCATGGTGGAAGATGCGACCGGGGCGGCGCAAACCCGGACGCCGGCCGGGACGGGCCGGGACGCTACGGCTCGTCCGTGGTCAGCCCGGTCTCCGGATCCTCCGGCGGCACGACGTCGTCCTCCGCGTCCACGGGCGGGCCGCCCTCGCGCCTGTTGTTCTCGTCCGTGCTGGCGGTCAGCCAGTCCTCGTCGCGGACGCCCAGCCTCTCCTGACTCGTCTCCGCGTAGGCCTCGTTGCGGTCCGCGGGTTCTGGGTAGCGGTCCATCTCCGGCTCCTGTCCTGCTCGACGATGATGGCCCGATCCTATGCCCGCGCCTGCCGTACCCGGGGCCAGGCCACTCCCCAGCACCCTCTCGGACCCGCCCTCGTGGAGCGGCCCGACATCGGTGTCGCTCCCTGTCGGGGCGGCAGCGGTGCGACTCGGATCACCGGCCGGTCCGGCTCCTGCGGGGATCCGAGCCCGTATCCTGGGAACGGACGACGATGTCGCGCATTCCCCCACCGGCACCGGAGTCCACCGCGACCCCGGCGCGTCCGATCACCAGGAGGTCCCCCACCATGACTGCTGCCGGCTTGAGCCCCGCACCCCGTCCCGAACGATCCGCCGCTGCACCACCCCGGGTGTCCCGCTACCGGATGCAGGTCGACCGGCCGGGGCTGGACCTGCGGGCCGGCGTGACCGTCCTGTGCGCACCGTACGAGCCCGCCGAGCTGAACATGGTCGTGGTCGTGCGCTGCGAGGCCGACGGGCACAGCCCCGGTGCCCTGCTGCCCCTCGGCGAGCTCGAGCACCTGGGACCGACCGGTGAGCGCCTCGGCCCGTGCTCCTGGGGCAAGCCCGGCGTCCGGCGCTGAGCGCCCGCCTGCGCGGGCGCTCCCGGCCCCTCGGTGTCCTCAGCCGCCCTCGAGGAGTCCGCGCAGCGTCAGGGCGTTGCGCACGGCGTGGCCGTGGCCGTCGTTGTTGAAGTACGCGTAGACCTCGCGGCCGTCGTGGTGCCACTCCCGGATCCGGTCCGCCCACCAGGCCATGTCCGCGTCCGGGTAGGAGCCCGCGTAGAGGTGGTGGTGGTCGGGGCCGTGGAAGCGGACGTAGACGAACGGAGCCGTCGCCTCGAGGACGCAGGGCAGCCCGGCTCCGCTCATCACGCAGTACGCCGCGCCGTGGCGCCGGAGCAGCTCGAACACCTCCGGGTGCACCCAGCTGTCGTGGCGGAACTCCACCGCGACCGGGAGCCAGTCGGGCAGGCCGGCCAGGAACCAGTCGAGACGCGCGTCGTCGCGGGCCTGCGCCGGGGGGAGCTGGACGAGCAGCACCCCGCGCCGGTCCCGCAGCTCGTGCCAGGACTCGGCGATCCGCCGGCTCCAGGTCTCGGGCGCGAAGAGCTTCTTCGCGTGCGTCAGCCCGCGGGGAGCCTTCACCGTCATCCGGAACCCCTCCGGCAGGCGCCGGTTCCAGCCCGCGAAGGTGGTGCTCCTCGGCCAGCGGTAGAAGCTCGCGTTGAGCTCCACCGTGGAGAAGGCCCGGGTGTAGAGCTCCAGGCGCTTCGCCGGGGCCGTGCCCGGGGGATAGAGGACGTGCTCCCAGTGGTCGTAGCTCCACCCGGAGGTGCCGATGTGCCAGCCCATGGACTCCAGGCTAGCGGTGGTCGCCGGCCGGCGCCGACCACCGGGCGGTGCGGGCGGGCGACGCCGCGGACGTAGGGTGTTCACCGGCACCCACGGCACCCACGGCGCCCCCCGCCCTCGGCCGGCCGGCCGGCACGACCCCAGGAGAACCAGCATGACCACCCCCGCCTCCCAGCCCGCCAGGACACGCTGATGGCGAAGCTCTACTTCCGTCACGGGGCGATGAACTCCGGCAAGTCCACGGTGCTGATCCAGGCCGCGCACAACTACGAGGAGCGCGCTCAGAAGGTCCTCGTCGCGAAGCCCGCGATCGACTCGAAGGGCGCGGACACCGTGGTCTCGCGGCTGGGGGAGTCCCGGCGGGTCGACCTGCTGCTGGCCCCGGAGGACGCGGCGCGCGAGCGCTTCCGGGCCGCCGTCGAGGACCAGGGCCCGGTGCACTGCCTGCTGGTCGACGAGGCGCAGTTCCTCGCCCCGGCGCAGGTCGACGACCTCCTGCGCATCGCGGTCCTCGACGGCGTGCCGGTGCTCGCCTACGGGCTGCGCACGGACTTCCGCACGGAGGCGTTCCCGGGCGCGGCCCGTCTGCTGGCCGTGGCCCACACCGTCGAGGAGCTGCGCACGATCTGCCGCTGCGGGTCCAAGGCGATGTTCAACGCCCGGACGGTGGACGGGGAACCGGTCTTCGAGGGGGACCAGGTGGCCATCGACGGCGTGGCGGTGTCCTACGAGTCGATGTGTGCCGGCTGCTACCTCCGCCACTCCGGCGGGCGCCTGCGCTGAGCCGGGATCCGGGCCGGAACCGGCGTCACGGGGTGACGTCCCGGTCCTCCTCGCGGCCGTGCCGGTCGACGACCGCCCAGAACAGGTCCTCGGGGACGGCCTCGAGGTCGGGGTGCAGGGCGGCGAGCTCGTCGATGATGGCGGCCACGTCGTAGTGGGCGTGCACGTCACCGCGCCGCGCCAGCCGGTTGGAGGCGATCAGCCCCTCGACGTAGGCGGCGTGGTCGGAGTCGGTGAAGGCGCTGAGGCCTGCGTCGGCCCACAGCTGCTCGAAGTCCGGGTGGCCCTCGGTCACGAGACGGGTCGGGAACTGCGCACCCTCGAGCTCGCCGGCGTCGGGCTCCGGGGCACGCCGTTCGAGACCGGTGGCCTTGGCGAACCGGGTGCCGTCGTCGACCGTGACGGTGCGATCGGTCTCGTCGACGACGGTGCGCCGCTCGGTGCGCAGGGTAGGGCCCCCGCGGACGACCACGGCACGGGTGCCGATCCCCGTGGCTCCGCCGGCGTGGTGGTGGTGCTCGCTCACGGAAGCCTCCTCGGGGCCTGGGGAACCGTGGCGGCCGCTCCGCCGGGTGCCTGATGCGCAGAACGTAGCAGTCGGCGGAGACCACCGGGAAGCTCCGGGACGGCGCGGGATCGTCGCGCTGCTCCGGCGGCCCCGGACGCCTCGCCCCGCGTCCTGGGCCGTCGCGGTGGGGCTGGGCCTCGGGGCGTGACCGCGGATGGCAGGAGCCCTTCGGGCCCGGATGCCGTCGGCGCCGCC
>NZ_JBISWK010000162.1:0-36399 GCF_044462205.1 Kocuria rhizosphaericola
GACGGCGCGGGGTGGACCGGGGCTCAGCCGCCGAGCAGCACCGCGCGGACCAGATCGAAGAACATGCCGAGGATGGCCGTGAAGTTGGGGTTGAAGAACGCGTCGAACTCGCCGACCAGATTGATCATGACAGTTCCTTCCGGGGGTGGAGTGGGTGTCCGGGCCAGGAGGGGGTGCCCGGCCCGCGCCTCAGCCTACCGAGAGTATTTCCGTTCGCACATGATCTTTCGGCCAGTTCGCATCCCGGACCGCCCGGCGCAGGGGCCGGTCAGGGAGCAGGGGCGCCGGCCGACGACGCGCGGCGCGCGGCCTCGTGTGCCGCGGCCTCCGCACCGCCGATCGCCTCGCCGCGGGCCACCATGCCGGCGGTGTCGGACAGCGGGATCTGCTTGAGGAACACCGCGAGCAGGAACGCCAGCAGCATGAACGGGATCAGGTACCAGAACACCGGGGCGAGGGAGTCTGCGTACGCGGCGACGATCCCCTCGCGGACGGGACCGGGCAGCTGCGCCAGGGTCTGCGGATCCAGGGTCGCGGTCGCCCGCCCGGCCTGGGCGGAGGAGGCACCGGCGCCGGTGAAGACCGCGGTGAGCTTCTCGGAGAGGTTGTTGGTGAAGATCGCACCGAAGATCGCCACCCCGAGTGCGGCACCGACCTCGCGGAAGTAGTTGTTGGTGCTCGTGGCCGTGCCCACCATGGACGGGTCCACGGCGTTCTGCACGACGAGGACGACGACCTGCATGATCAGGCCCAGGCCGGCGCCGAGCACGAGGAGGTAGACGCAGATCAGCCAGATGGGCGTGTCGGCCGCCAGGGTGGTCATGGCGAGCATGGCCGACGCCGTGACCAGCGTGCCCGCCAGTGGGTAGCCCTTGTACCGGCCTGTGCGGGAGATCCTGATGCCGGACCAGATCGAGGTGGCCATCAGCCCGACCATCATGGGGACCATGAGCAGCCCGGACTCCGCGGCCGAGGTCCCGGAGGACATCTGCAGGAACGTGGGCACGAACGCGATGGCGGCGAACATCCCCAGTCCCAGCGTGAGGCCGATGGCGGTGGCGTTGACGAACACCGGGTTCCGGAACAGCCCCAGGGGGATGATCGGGTCCTGTGCCCGGGCCTCGTTCCACACGAACAGCGCCGTGGCCACGAGCATGCCGGCGGCCCAGGTCCAGGTGCCGGCCGCGCCCCAGCCGTGCTCGGCGCTGCCGCCGAACTCGGTGAAGAAGATCAAGCAGGTGGTCGCCAGGGACAGCAGCAGGACGCCGGCGACGTCGATCCTGCGGGTCGCGCGCTTGTGCGGGAGCGTGAGCGTGAACCATGCGATGGCGAAAGCGGCGATGCCGATGGGGATGTTGATGTAGAAGGCCCACTGCCAGGTGAGGTGGTCCACGAAGTAGCCGCCGAGCAGCGGCCCCGCCACGGCGGAGAGCCCGAAGATGCCGCCGAGCGGTCCCATGTACTTGCCGCGCTCGGAGGCCGGGACGATGTCGGCGATGATCGCCTGGGAGAGGATCATCAGCCCTCCGCCGCCGAAGCCCTGCATCGCGCGGAAGGTCACGAACTGCCAGAACCCAGTGGCCAGGGCGCAGCCCACCGAGGCGAGCGTGAACAGCGCGATGGCGATCAGGAAGAGGGTGCGCCGGCCCAGGACGTCGCCGAACTTGCCGTAGACGGGCATCACGATGGTGGTGGCCAGCAGGTAGGCCGTGGTGATCCAGGCCTGGTGCTCCACGCCGCCCAGCTCGCCGACGATGGTCGGCATGGCGGTGGAGACGATCGTCTGGTCGAGGCTGGCGAGCATCATCCCGGAGATGAGGGCCGAGAAGATGATCCAGATCCGCTTCTGGGTCAGCACCAGCAGCGGGGCGTCGTGCGCGAACGCGGCCGGGGTGGTGGTCATGGGCTTCCTCCGGTGTCCGAGGGGGTGTCTGAGGGAATGTCTGAGGGAATGTCTGAGGGAATGTCCGAGGGGGTGTCCCTGCGGGCGTCGTCGGGGATCTCCGGCGTCGTCCCCGGGGCGGTGACGGCCGGGGAGAGCAGGACACCGGCGAGTCGGAAGTTGCGGGCCAGCAGCGCCGCGAACTCCGCCTGGGGCGGGGACTCGTCCGGATCGGTGCCGGCCGGCCGGGTCTCGAGGAGCTCGTGGACGGTGTGCCCCGC
Source organism: Kocuria rhizosphaericola (assembly GCF_044462205.1). Taxonomy (NCBI): domain Bacteria; kingdom Bacillati; phylum Actinomycetota; class Actinomycetes; order Micrococcales; family Micrococcaceae; genus Kocuria; species Kocuria rhizosphaericola. Next base: position 2,164 of record NZ_JBISWK010000162.1, read on the forward strand.
GAGGTGGGCGACGACGGCGGCGGCCACGCCGGGGAACGGGTCCTGGTCCGCGCAGCCCTGCCGGCGCGCGATGAGGGCCGTCAGGTCGGCCAGCCGGCGTTCCATGGTCTCCGTGAGCCGCTGGAGCAGCACGGGCTCGCGGCGCAGTGCCTCCAGCAGCAGGACCCGGTCGTGGGAGCCCTCCATGACCTGGAAGGAGCGCACGACCAGCTCCTGCAGGGCCGTCAGCAGGGGAGGCCCGTCCGGCACGGAGCCACCGGCCACGAACTCCTCCCCGAAGGCGACGAGCGGGTCCCGGACCGGGGTGCCCAGCACGGCGTCGTCCTTGGAGGCGAAGTAGTTGAAGAAGCTCCGGCGGGAGATGCCCGCCTCCGCGCACAGCTCCTCCACCGTGAACCCGCTCAGCCCTCGCTCGGCGGTCAGCCGCCGAGCGCCGGCGACGAGCGCGCGGCGGGTCCGCCGCATCCGCTGCTCCCGCGCCCCCTGCGTCACCGGCCGGGCCTCGGCGTCCTTGAGTTTTGCACTCTCGAGAGCATAGTGCAATTCTTTCGGAGCGCTTCCCCGGTGCGCGCCCGCCCTTCCGTCCGTACGCTGGAACGCGACCGCGCACGACCGGAGGAGGCCCGTCATGGCGCAGGAACCGGATCCCCGCCCGCCGCTGATCGGGCTGCACGGGCGCAAGCAGTCGGGCAAGGACACGTGCGGTGACCGCCTCGTGACGGCGCACGGCTACGCCCGGGTGGCCTTCGCGGACCCGTTGCGGCTGTTCCTCGCCGAGCTGGACCCCCTCGTGGGCGTCCGGGACGGCAGGCCCCTGCGGCTCGCCACGGTGCTGGCCGAGGTGGGCGGGGACTGGGGCCTGCTCAAGGACGAGACGCGGGACCCGGTGCACCGGGAGATCCGGACGCTGCTGCAGAAGGTCGGCAACGAGGCCGGCAAGGCCGTCTTCGGGGAGACGGTGTGGGCGGACCGCGGTCTGGAGACGGCCCGCCGGCTGGGCGGTCCCGTCGTGTTCACGGACGTGCGCTTCGACGTCGAGGCCGCAGCCATCGCGAACGAGGGCGGCCGGGTGGTGCACGTCGTGCGTCCCGGGGCGCCCGCCCCGGACGATCCGCACCCCTCAGAGGCCGGCATCGACCCGCGCTGGATCACCGCCACCCTCGTCAACGACGGGACGGTCGAGCAGCTCTGGGCCAAGGTCGACGCCCTGGTGCTCAGCCGGCAGGGTGCCCCGGGGTGAGCCCCACCAGCTCGGCGCTGCGCTGCCAGAGGGCGTCCACGAGCGCGTCGTCGGACGCCCGGGCCGGCGCGCGGGCGGGTCTTCTCTTCTCGAAGTAGCCCCCGGAGCGCCAGTCCCGTCCGGCGACGCCGTCGGCCAGCCACACCAGGGTCTCCGCGCCCTGCTCGGGGGTGATCATGAGCCGGCGGCCCAGCCGGGTGCGGTACAGGAACCGCAGGGCGGTGCTGGTGCCCGAGGCGAAGTTCGTGGCCACGCCCCCGGGATGGAAGGCCGCGGCGGTGAGTCCGTGCCGCCCGTACCGGCGGTCGAGGCCGCGGGTGAAGAGGATGTTGGCGAGCTTCGTGTCCGCGTAGGCCCGCTGCGGGGACCAGGGCCGGTCGTCCACGAGGGTCTCCGGCGAGAGCCGGCCGATGCGGGCCGCGACGCTGGACGTGCTGACCACCGCCGCTCCGTGCGCCACCAGCCCGTCGAGCAGCAGGTGGGTGAGCAGGAACGGCGCCAGGTGGTTGACCTGCCACGTCTTCTCGTGCCCGTCGGGCGTCAGCTCGCGGCGGTCGAAGATCCCGCCGGCGTTGTTGACCAGGACGTCGATCCGTGGGACGGACTCCTGCAGGTCCCGGGCCAGCCGGCGCACGTCGTCGAGGCGCGCGAAGTCCGCGGTGAAGTGCCGGACCCCGAGCGGACGGGCCACCGCCGCGGTCTTCTCGTCCGAACGGCCGACCACGACGACGTCGTGCCCCCGGTCCGCCAGTTCGCGCGCCCCGGCGGCACCGATGCCGTCGCTCGCGCCGGTGATCACGACCGTGCGCCGGCCGGGGCGCCGATCGTCGCGCTCCTCCCCGTGCTGCTCGTCGCGCTGCTCGTCGCGCCGGTGGTCGTGCTGGTTGTCGTGCTGGTCCACGGGGGCCTCCTCGGTCGAGCCGGAATCCCGCTCAGCATACCGACGCCCCGCCGGGCCACCGGGTGGAATAAGCGCGGGGGCGGACTCGTTGCGGCACGCATGACGGAAAACACCTCGACCACCGCCCGAGCTGTGCCCGGCACCATCGACCTCCGGGACCTCGGCACCGTCCACCGGCTCGGCTTCGGCGCCATGCGCATCGTCGGCGAGGGCGTGTGGGGGGAGCCCGCCGACCGCGAGAACGCCGTGCGCGTGGTGCGCCGGGCCGTGGAGCTCGGCGTGGACTTCATCGACACCGCGGACGCCTACGGTCCCGACGTCAGCGAGCAGATCATCGCCGAGGCCCTCCACCCGTACCCCGAGGCGGTGCGCGTCGCCACCAAGGTGGGCTTCGCCCGCACCGGACCGGGGAAGTGGATCCCGCTCGGCCGGCCCGAGTACCTCCGCCAGCAGGCCGAGCTGAGCCTGCGCAAGCTCCGGGTGGAGGCCCTCGACCTGCTCCAGCTCCACCGCGTGGACCCGGCCGTCCCGGCGGACGAGCAGTTCGGCGTCCTGCGGGAGCTGCAGGAGGAGGGCAAGGTCCGGGCCCTGGGCCTGTCCGAGGTCACGGTCGAGCAGCTCGTGAGCGCGGGGCGGTACTTCACCGTCTCCACGGTGCAGAACCGCTACAACCTCACCGACCGCACCTCCCAGGACGTCCTCGACCACGCCGCGGAGCACGGCATCGGCTTCATTCCCTGGGCCCCGATCTCCTCGGGGGACCTGGCACGCACGGGCGGGCCCGTCGACCGGGCCGCCCGGCGGCTCGGGGCCACCCCCGCCCAGGTCGCCCTCGCCTGGCTGCTCCGGCACTCGCCGGCGATCATGCCCATCCCCGGCACCGCCTCCCTCGAGCACCTCGAGGAGAACATGGGTGCCGCGGCCCTCGACCTCGACGACGCCACGTACGAGGAGCTCACCGCCGCGGGCTGACCCGCCCCGGCCCAGACCACTCGGACAGACACCACAGTTGAGGAGCAACCCATCATGGCCCGTGTTCTGATGATCGTCTCGGCGGCCGACTCCCTCACCATGCGGGACGGCACCGAGCACCCCACCGGCTTCTGGGCGGAGGAGCTCGTCGTCGCCCACCGAACCCTGCGGCAGGCAGGGCACACGGTCGATCTCGCCACCCCGGGCGGGCGCCGGCCCACCGTGGACCGGGCCAGCTTCAGCCCGGACATGACCGGGGGCCAGGAGCGTGCCGACGAGTTCCGCGGCTACCTCGAGGAGATCGACGCGGAGCTCGCCGCTCCCCGGGTCCTGGCCGACGTCGACGAGACCGACTACGACGCCGTGGTCCTGCCCGGCGGCCACGGCCCGATGGCGGACCTCATCCACGACGCCTCGCTCGGCCGGATCCTGGCCTCCTCGGACCGGGCCGGCCGGATCATCGCCCCGTTCTGCCACGGCCCCGCCGCTCTGCTCAGCGCCCAGGACGACGGGACGTTCCTCTTCGCGGGCCGCAGACTGACCGCCTTCACCAACGAGGAGGAGCTCGGCGGCGGCACCGGCAAGAACACCCCCTGGTTCCTGGAGACCGTGCTGCGGGAGAAGGGTGCCGTCGTGGAGACCGGACCCGCGTGGTCCAGCCACGTCATCCGTGACGCCAACCTGATCACCGGGCAGAACCCTCAGTCCAGCCAGGCCGTCGCCGACGTCGTCGTCGAGGCGCTCTCCGAGTGACCCGGGTGCGACGTGCGCGGCGTCCCGACCGCCCCGCGCACCGCGGGGCGGAGGGGCGAGCGGATCCGGCCGGGCTCAGACGCCGACGGGCGCCCGCCGGGCCAGCGCCAGGGCACGGGCGGCGGCCACGGCCTCCCGGAACTCCGGGAACGTGCGGCGGACCGGACGTCCGCCGTCGGCCGGGACGAAGGTCATGGCCCAGCGGTGCCGGCGGAACCGGTGGAAGGGGACGGCGACGATCTCCACGGAGGGCAGGGCATCGGAGCGCTGGTCGATCACAGCGGGACCTTTCGGGGGCCAGGTCGGGGGAGCCAGGGCCTGTTCCGGGCGGATCGGGGGATCCGGGGAGCGGGGCCGTGGTGGGACCCATGCTACCGGGTCCCCCGTCCGGCCGGGCCGTCCCCGGGCCGGTGTCGCGGGCCGGCAGGTACGATCAGCACACTGATCGAGTGAGGAGACCCATGTTCACCCCCGAAGTGGCTGACGGCATCCACCGCATCACCCACGCCCACGTCAACTGCTACCTGGTCGAGGACGAGGACGGCGTCACCCTCGTGGACGCCGGCCTGCCGAGCATGTGGCCCATGCTGCTCGCAGGACTCGAGGAGCGGGGCCGGCGCCCCGACGAGGTCAGGGCGCTGGTGCTCACGCACGCGCACTTCGACCACGTGGGCTTCGCCCGCCGCGCCCAGGAGGAGTGGCAGCTGCCCGTGTTCGGCCACCCCGGGGACGCGCGTCTGGCAGCCCACCCGTACCGGTACCGGCCCGAGCGCAACCGGTTCCTCTACCCCTTCACCCACCCGCGGTCCTTGCCGCTTCTCGGGCGCATGGCGGTGGCCGGGGCCCTGACGGTCAAGGGCGTCCGGGACCTGCGCCCCCTCGAGGCGGGCGCGGCGCTGCCGGTCCCGGGCGGGCCGGTGGTGGTGCACACCCCGGGCCACACGGACGGGCACTGCGTCCTGGACCTGCCCGATCGGGGAGCCGTTCTCAGCGGGGACGCGCTCGTGACGCTGGACCCCTACACCGGTCGGCGCGGCCCGCAGATCGTCGCCGCCGCGGCGACCAACGACTCCGCCGTGGCCCTCGACTCCCTCGACGCGGTGGCCGCCACCGGGGCGCACACGGTGCTGCCCGGCCACGGGGACCGCTGGACGCAGGGCGCCGAGGCCGCGGCCCGGCACGCCCGTGCGGTGGGCGCCCACTGAGCGGAACCGGCGGGACCCGCTCGTCGGAGAATGGCAAGCGTGCTGATGACATGTTCGGGCGCGGCGGCTATCGTGGGCGGCGACCGACGACCCCGCTCCTTCCGGAGGACCACCGATGCAGCAACTGACCGTCTCCGCCCCCGGCGGCCTGGACCGGCTCGCGCTCGAGGACGCGCCCGGTCCGGGCGCGCCCGGACCCGGTGAGATCAGGGTCCGCGTGCACGCGAGCTCCCTGAACTTCCACGACTACCTCGTGGTCTCGGGCGGCACGCCGACCGAGGACGGGAGGATCCCGCTGGCCGACGGCGCGGGTGTCGTCGAGGCCGTGGGGGAGGGCGTCGAGGACTTCGCGGAGGGCGACGCCGTGGTCTCCTGCTTCTTCCCGCTGTGGCAGGACGGCCCGCCCGTGGACGGCAACTTCCGGCGGGTCCCGGGGGACGGGCTCGACGGCTACGCCCGCGAGGTGGTCGTGCGTCCCGCCACGTGGTTCACGCGCGCCCCGGCGGGGTGGTCGCACGCCGAGGCCGCGACCATCACCACCGCCGGCGTCACCGCCTGGCGGGCACTCGTGGCGGACGGCGGGCTCCGGGCCGGCGACGTGGTCCTGGCCCTGGGCACCGGTGGCGTCTCCGTCTTCGCCGTGCAGCTCGCCAAGGCCATGGGTGCCACCGTGGTGGTCACGTCCTCCTCGGACGACAAGCTGGACCGCGTCCGGCAGCTCGGCGCGGACCACATGATCAACTACCGGAAGACCCCCGAGTGGGGACGGGCCGTCCAGGAGCTCACGGGCGGCCGCGGCGCGGACCACGTGATCGAGGTCGGTGGTCCGGGCACGCTGGCGCAGTCCATCCGGGCCGTGCGGGTCGGCGGCCACATCTCCTTGATCGGAGTGCTCACCGGCGCCGCGGGGGACGTCCCCACGGCGATGCTCATGGCACGCCAGGTGCGCCTCCAGGGACTGCTCGTGGGCAGTCGGCGGGACCAGGCCGACCTCGTGCGCGCGCTCGAGGCGACAGGCCTGCGCCCGGTCATCGACCGGCGCCACCGCCTGGCGGAGGCCGCCGACGCCTTCCGGGAGATGGAGTCCGCCCGGCACTTCGGCAAGATCGTGCTCGAGCACTGAGCACGGCTCCCCGCGTGCGCCCCGGGACGCGTGTCCCGGGGCGTCGAGGTCACCACCCGGTGACCCACACCTGACCGGTGGTCGAGGACCAGTTCACCCGGTAGCCGTTGGAGAAGCGCTGGTAGACGGTGGTCCCGTAGCGGATCTCGTCGGTGACGGGGTAGCCGTAGCCCCGCTCGAAGCCGGCTGCCTTCCAGGCACGGCCGATGGCGCCGGTCTCGTTCACCGCGCGCGCCCCGTGGGCGCGGGTCCACATCACCTTGGTGAGGACGCCGTCCCGGGAGAAGACCTGATAGGAGGACCCGTCGGCCAGCCGGCGCTCCTCCGTGGTCGGGAAGCCGTAGCCGTTCTCCCGCCCGGCCGCCACGAACTTCTGGCCGATGGACGTGGGGTTCTCAACCCAGTGGGCACCCGTGGCGGGGCTCCAGTACAGGGTGGTCTTGCGCCCGTTGAAGGAGAACTCCTGATAGACGCCCCCGGCGCGCAGACCGCCGAGCTCCGCCGTCACGGGCTGCCCGAGGACCGAGGCACCGCCCAGGGCGTGGTACTTCGCGCCGATGGCGCCGGCCACACCGTAGCCCGCGGGGGTCTGGACGGGCGTCGACGTCTCGTAGCTGTAGACCGGGGCCCCGTCCACGCGCGTCGAGGCGTCCGCGGGGGCGCCGCCGTTGGCGTACCCGTAGAGGTTGACGGTGGAGAGCACCTGCCAGGGCTTCCCGGTGTTCTCGAGCCGGCCGTCCGCGTAGGTGAGGCCGATGCCGATCACCTCGTGGCGCGGGTCCTTGATCGCCTTGTCGTGGGCCGCCGAGGACTTCCACCACTTCACCAGCGCGCGCACGTCCCGGTGGTGCTCCAGGGCGATGACCTCGTTGGCGCTGGTGTAGGGCCCGGTCCGCGGATCGGTGAGGAAGGAGGTGCCGTGCGAGAACTGCTCCTCGACCACCTGCCGGTCGGACTCCTTCTGCACCACCTGGGACAGCGTCGCGGAGTACTTCAGGGGCTTCACGCCGAGGGACTCGCGGTAGCGGTTGATCTCGTCGAGGATCAGCTGGGCGTCGGCCTGACGGGTGGCAGCGTCGACCGCGACGATGTCCTGCGCGGCGGCGTGGGCCGCCGGACCGGCCAGCAGCGAGGTGCCGGTCAGGGTGGTGACGCCGATGCCGGCGGAGAGGGCCAGGGCCGCCATGCGGCCGTGACGGCGCGCGGGGGCGCAGCGGTGTTTCGCCATGGGTGCTTCTGCTTCCTGGGTCTGTCTGCACGCACGGAGAAGTGGGGGGTTCCGCGCGGCGGGGGGCTATCGTCGTCCGGCCGGACGACGAGACAGATTGGGCTGGGGAAGTCGCCCAGAGAAAGGCTAGGGAATTCCCATTGCAAATACGAAATGTGTGAAATTGTTTCGTCTATCACGGAACAATAACGGCGACATCACAGAATGTCCCGAGGAGCGCCAATTCCCGTGGTTATGGTGTGGGGTTGCCGTACCGCCGAAAAGGCGTTCGGCGACCGTCCCGACCCCTGCACGAAGGTGGCGGACCGCCGGCCGCGGCGTCGCGGTCAGGCCGGCCACCACCCGCCCGAAGGGCGGCCCGCGGCGCCGACCGGTCCCGGGCCCGGGGAACGATAGGCTGAGGGCGCACACCCGGAGAGGAGCCCGATGACCGTCCACGCCATCCACGCCACCGGTGTCCGGAGCCCCCTGCGGCTGTGCCTGGCCGTCGCCGCCGCCGTGGGTCTCACCGGGTGCGGCCCGGACCTCGAGACACCCGAGGGCACCACCCGGGCCTTCGTCGACGCGATGGCGCAACGGGACTGGGACGGCGCCTGCGGGCTCCTGTCCCACGACTTCGTGCACCGGTCCATGGAGGGCAACTCGCAGTACTGCCCCGTCTACCTCGAGCGCTGGCACCCGGACACCTCCCGCTACGAGACGCTCGTCGTCCGGGGCGAGGCCGTCGAGACCCCGGACGGGTACCGGCTCGAGGTCGCCCCCGAGGACACCCCCGAGGAGACGGAGGAGGTCGTCGTGGTCGAGGAGTCCGGACGCCTCGTGCTGCTGCGCTACCCCGGTCGCGACACCGCCATCCGCTGAGCGCCACCCGCGCACGGCCCCGCCCACCAGGCACTCCAGGAAGGACCGCCATGACCGATCCGCAGACCGTTCCCGCCGCGGCGGCCGCGTCGTCGCCCGAGGGCGAGACCGTCGAGATCTGCCGCAACCTCATCCGCATCGACACCTCCAACTACGGCAGCGGCGACGCCAAGGGGGAGCGGAGGGCCGCCGAGTACGTGGCCGGGCTGATCGAGGAGGTCGGGCTCGCGACGACCGTGCTCGAGTCCGCGCCCGGCCGGGCCAACGTCTTCGCCCGGATCGAGGGCACCGATCCCTCCGCGGACGCCCTGCTCGTGCACGGACACCTCGACGTGGTGCCCGCGATCGCCGCCGACTGGTCCGTGGACCCGTTCGGCGGCGAGCTCAGGGACGGCATGATCTGGGGCCGCGGCGCCGTGGACATGAAGGACATGGACGCCATGATGATCTCGGTGCTGCGCCACATGGTCCGCACCGGGCAGCGGCCGCGCCGGGACATCGTCTTCGGCTTCTTCGCCGACGAGGAGGCCGGCATGGTCTACGGCTCCCACTGGATCGCCGAGCACCACCGCGGGCTCTTCGACGGCGTCACGGACGCCATCAGCGAGGTCGGCGGATACTCGGCCACCATCGGCGGCCGGCGGGCCTACCTGCTGCAGACGGCGGAGAAGGGCCTCATGTGGCTGCGCCTCAACGCGCAGGGGACGGCCGGGCACGGTTCCCAGATCAACGACGACAACCCGGTCACCAGGCTCTCGAGGGCGCTGGCCAACATCGGCGAGCACCAGTGGCCGATCGAGCTCACCAAGACCACCCGGGCGTTCCTGGACTCGGTCACGGAGCTGACGGGCGTGGAGTTCGACCCGCAGAACCCCCAGCGGCTGCTTGCCGAGCTCGGCTCGGTGGCCCGGTTCGTGGGTGCGACCCTGCAGACCACGGCGAACCCGACGATGCTCGAGGCGGGCTACAAGGTCAACGTCGTTCCCGGCTCGGCCCAGGCCGGGCTGGACGTGCGCTATCTGCCGGGCCAGCGCGAGATCGTGCTGGCGAAGCTCGCCGAGCTCGCCGGGGACGGGGTGTCGTTCGAGTTCGAGTCCGACGACATCGCCCTCGAGGTGCCGTTCTCCGGCACCGTGGTCGACGCCATGGTCGACGCGCTGCACGCCGAGGACCCCGAGGCGGTCGTGCTGCCGTACATGCTCTCCGGCGGGACGGACAACAAGTCCCTGGACCCCCTGGGGATCACCGGCTACGGGTTCGTGCCGCTGCGCCTGCCCGACGAGCTGGACTTCCCGTCCATGTTCCACGGCGTGGACGAGCGCGTGCCCACGGACTCCCTGGAGTTCGGTTCCCGCGTGCTGCACCGGCTGCTGACCGAGTACTGACCCGGTACGGACCGGCACCAGCCGCTTCCCGCCCCGGGCCGCACGGTCACCGGGCCCCACGACCCCTCGACACCGCCGACAGGAGCGAGATGGACCACGCCACCGGCCCGCAGCCCGAGCCCGCGCCGCCCCGGACCTCCTCGCCCGGCGGCGAGGTCCCCGGGCACCTGGTGCCCGAGACCCTGCTGCCGGACGACCTGCTGGCGACGTTCCGCGAGCGCGCCGCCGGCTACGACCGGGAGAACCGCTTCTTCGACGAGGACTTCGCGGACCTGGTGCGCATCGGCTATCCGCTCATGCTGGTGCCGCGGGACCGGGGCGGCCTCGGGTTCACGCTGCAGCAGGCGGCCGCCGCGCAGCGGCGCCTCGCCGCGGCCGCCCCGGCCACGGCGCTGGGGATCAACATGCACCACGTCCTGGTGGGCGTGGCGCACACCCTGCGCCTGCGCGGGGACGCCCGGGCCGACCGGATCTTCGAGCAGGCCGCGGCCGGGGAGATCTTCGCCTTCGGCATCTCCGAGGCGGGCAACGACTCCGTGCTCTTCGACGCCGACACCACCGCGGTGGCCACCGCGGACGGCTACCGGATCACGGGGACGAAGATCTTCACGTCGCTCTCGCCCGCGTGGACCCGGCTGATCGTCCATGCCCGCGACGACGCCGAGCCCGCCGCCCCGCTGGTGTTCGGCTTCCTCGACCGGACGGCGGAGGGCATCGAGGTCCTCGACGACTGGGACACCATGGGCATGCGGGCCTCCCAGTCCCGCACCACGGTGCTGCGCTCGGTGCCGATGCCGGCGGAGCAGGTGCTCACGCGCACCCCGGTGGGCCCGAACCCGGACCCGGTGGTGTGGGGCGTCTTCGGCTGCTTCGAGCTGCTGCTGGCCGCGGTCTACACCGGGATCGCGGACCGGGCGGTGGAGCTGGCCGTGGAGATCGCGGGCACCCGGCGGTCCCGTGGCGGGGGAGCGGTCCACGCCGAGCACCCCGACGTCCGCTGGCAGATCGCGGAGGCCGCGCTCGTGCGCGACGGGGTGGAGCTGCAGCTGCTCCGGCTCACCGCGGACGTCGACGCCCTCGGCACCGCCGGCGCCCCGGACCACGGTCCCCGCTGGTTCCTGCTGTTCTCCGGGGTCAAGCACCGGGCCACCGAGGCCGCCCGTCAGGTCGTCGACCTCGCGATGCGCACCTCCGGCGGGGCCCAGTACTCCCGGGGCAGTGAACTCGAGCGCCTGTACCGGGACGTGCTGGCCGGGATCTACCACCCCTCCGACAACGAGTCCGTGCACGCGGCCGTGGCCAAGGCGCTGCTGGGCCCGATCGGCGGCTGAGCCCGACCGGCGGCGGGAGCCCCTCCGGGCTCAGGCGGTGCGCTCCACGCGCATGACCCGGCGGCGCAACCAGTACTTGTGGGTGCCCCCGTAGAGCAGGACGGAGCGGGTCAGCTCCCACTTGCCGTACTCCGCGTGCTCGCGGAGCCGGGCCCGCGCGTCGCTGAGCTGCTCGTGCGGCGACACCGTGAGCAGGAGGTACTCGTAGCGCTGGTCGGCGTCCCTCGTGAGGGTCGCCGAGCTGGTCCGGACTTGTTCTCTCATCGGTCCCCATTCTGCACGGAATAGCGCTAACGTCTACTCCATGAGCAATGATCCTCGTGCCGCGCTGCAGGCCCTCGTGAGCGCCTTCGAAGAACACCTCGTCGCCGCCTCCAACCGGCGCAGCGACGACGACCCCGCCGTCGACGGCGCCTACATCGCCATCGCCGACGCCTTCGACGCCTACGAGGAGGCGCTCTACGACGCCTACGACGAGGTCACTCCGCTGACCGTCTTCGCCGAGGAGGACGACTCCGACGACGACTCGGACGACGACGAGGACGACGAGGAGCTCCTGGAGGACAACGAGATGCTCGACGAGGACCTCGTCGACGAGGAGGACTACGAGGACCTCGACGACACGGACGGGGCGCGCTCCGGCCGCTGAGCCCCGGCACCTCGTCGGCAGGAACGGTCCGCGCCGCGGGCCGTTCCTGCCGTGTCCGGGCCTGTCCCGCACCGGACGGCGCGGGGGGTGCCGTAGGGTGGCCGGGTGAATTGGATCGAAACCATCATTCTTGGCCTCGTCCAGGGCCTGACCGAGTTCCTCCCGGTGTCCTCCTCGGCGCACCTGCGCATCGTGGGCGAGCTCCTGCCGAACAGCGCCGACCCGGGGGCCGCGTTCACGGCGATCACGCAGCTGGGCACCGAGACCGCCGTGATCATCTACTTCTGGCGGGACATCGTCCGCATCCTCAAGCAGTGGAGCCTGTCCCTGGTGGGCCGGGTGGATCGCTCGGACCCCGACGCCCGGATGGGGTGGCTGATCATCCTGGGCTCGCTGCCCATCGGCGTGCTCGGGCTGCTGCTGGAGGACTACATCGACACGGAGTTCCGGTCCCTGTGGATCACGGCCACGATGCTGGTGGTCTTCGGCGTGATCCTGGCGGTGGCGGACCGGGTGGGCCGGCAGGCCCGCCATCTGGACGACCTCACCGTCAAGCACGGCGTGCTCTTCGGGCTGGCCCAGGCGCTGGCCCTGATCCCGGGGGTCTCGCGGTCCGGGGGCACGATCACCGCGGGGCTGCTGATGGGCTACACGCGCGAGGCCGCCGCCCGCTACGCGTTCCTGCTGGCCATCCCGGCGGTGTTCGCCTCGGGGCTGTACAAGCTGGCCCAGACCGTGGGGCAGCCGCAGGCGGGGCCCTACGGCATGACGGAGACGCTCGTGGCCACGGGCATCGCGTTCGTGGTGGCGTACGTGATCATCGGCTGGTTCATGCACTACATCTCCAACCGCAGCTACACGGTCTTCGTGTGGTACCGCATCGCGCTGGGTCTGGCCATCTTCGTGCTCCTGGGCCTGGGGGTCATCAGCGCCTGAGTCCTGCGTCACCTGCCGGACCGGGCGCGCCGGCCGGTCCGGTAGGTTGGGTGAGGCCCCGCGCCGCCGACGTCCGATCCCCGAACCACCCGAGGTGAGCATGAAAGCCTGGTCCGCCCGACCCGTCCCCGACCTTCCCGGTGAGGCGCCCCTGCCCGTCGTGCAGGACACCCGGCTGCGGCGGCGGGTGGAGCTGCCCCGGCAGGAGCGGGCGAGCCTCTACGTGTGCGGGATCACCCCGTACGACGCCACCCACATGGGCCATGCCGCCACGTACGTGGCCTTCGACCTGCTGCACCGCGCCTGGCTGGACGCGGGGACCCCGGTGGACTACGTCCAGAACGTCACCGACGTGGACGACCCCCTGCTCGAGCGGGCCCGGGCCACGGGCGTGGACTGGCGGGAGCTGGCCGCCGAGCAGACCGAGCTGTTCCGCACCGACATGAGCGCGCTCAACGTCCTCCCGCCGCAGCACTACGTGGGCGCGACCGAGTCCGTCGACTGGATCGTGCCCGCCGTCGAGCGCCTCGTGGAGCGCGACATCGCCTACCGCGTCCCGGGCCGGGACGGGGAGCCGGACGGCGACGTCTACTTCGACGTCGAGGCCGCGGGTGCGCCGCCCAGCGACGACGACGGCGCGTGGGTGCTCGGCGACCTGTCCCACCTGAGCCCCGAGGAGATGCTGCCCCTGTTCGCCGAGCGCGGCGGGGACCCCGAGCGCCCGGGCAAGCGGCACCGGCTGGATCCGCTGCTGTGGCGCGCGGAGCGCCCCGGCGAGCCCGCCTGGGACGGCGCGTCCCTGGGGGCGGGGCGACCGGGCTGGCACATCGAGTGCTCGCTCATCGCCCTCGAGCACCTGCCCGCGCCGTTCACCGTCCAGGGCGGCGGCTCGGACCTGGTCTTCCCGCACCACGAGATGGGTGCGGGCCACTGCTGGGCGCTGACCGGCAAGCCCATGGCCCGGCACTTCATGCACACCGGGATGGTGGGGCTCGACGGGGAGAAGATGTCCAAGTCCAAGGGCAACCTCGTGCTGGTGTCCGCGTTGCGGGCCCAGGGGGTGGACCCGGCCGTGATCCGCACCGCGATCCTCGCCCATCACTACACCGACGACTGGTACTGGACCGACCTCGTGCTCGCCGGCGCCGTCGCCCGCGTGGACGCGTGGCGCCGCGCCCTGGCCGTGGCCCCGGAGGGCAGCGCGGCCCCGTTGCTGGCGGCCGTGCGCACTGCCCTGGCCGACGACCTGGACGCCCCCGCGGCGCTGGCCGCCCTGGACGCGTGGGCCGCCGCCGCCCTGACCGGCGGCACCTCCGGGACCTGCGGGGCGGACGCCCGGCTGGTCCGGGACCTGGTGGACGCCCGGCTCGGCATCGAGCTCTGAGCCGGGCCCGTTCCCGGCACGCGACGAGGGGCGGCACCCGTCACGGGGTGCCGCCCCTCGGCGCACCGGGCCCGTTCCCGGGCGCCGTGCGCGCTCACTTCTCGTCGCGGCGCCGGCGCAGGTAGCGCTCGAACTCCCTGGCGATCGCGTCCCCCGTGGCCTCGGGCAGGTCCGTGGTGTCCTTGGCCTCCTCGAGCTGCTGGACGTAGGCGGCGATCTCGGGATCGTCGGAGGCCAGCTCGTTGACCCCGCGCTCCCACGCCTCGGCGTCCTCGGCAATGGCGTCCAGCGGCAGCGTGATGCTGAGCAGCTCCTCGAGCTCCCGCAGCAGGGCCAGCTCGGCCTTCGGGGAGGGGGACTGCGCCACGTAGTGGGGCACCGCCGCCCACAGGCTGACCGTGGGGAAGCCGCCCAGGGAGGCCATGTGGGAGAGCAGCCCCACGATGCCGGTAGGTCCCTCGTACTGGGAGGAGTCGATGCCCAGCTCCTCCTGGAGCTCGGCGGTGTCGGAGGTCTTGGTCACCGGGATGGGCCGGGTGTGCGGCACGTCGGCGAGCAGCGCCCCGACCATCACCACGAAGTCGACGTCGAGCAGGGTCGCCTGCTCGAGCAGCTCTGCGGTGAACGAGCGCCACCGGTAGGAGGGCTCCCAGCCGTGCAGCAGCACGAGGTCGAGGTTGGTGCCGGGCACGGTGGCGGTGGCGAGCCGGGTCGTGGGCCAGACGATCTTCACCTCGCCGGTCGCGGCGCGGCGCACGATGGGGCGGGAGAACTGGTAGTCGTAGTAGTCGTCCGACGTGACCTCGAAGACGTCCTTCGCCCCGTAGTGGCCGGCCAGGAACTGCACGGCGTCCGTGGCGGCGTCCCCGGCGTCGTTCCACCCCTCGAACGCCGCCACCAGCACGGTCACGCGCTCCTGGTCGCCGTCCTCGCGGACCACGCCGAACGGGCCGGCCTGGGGACGGGGGAACGTCTCGTCGAAGTCGTTGCTCACGGCACCCACACTACGCGCCGGGACTTCGACGGCAAGAGGCACGGCAGGAGGAGGCCCGTGTTGCGGCCACTACGATGGACGCCATGTCCTGCCTCCCCTCCGCTCCTCCCGACGACCTCCTGCCCGCCGCCGTGCTGTTCGACATGGACGGGACCCTCGTGGACACCGAGCCGTACTGGATCGAGGCCGAGATCGAGCTGGTCCGCTCCCACGGGGGGACCTGGACCGAGGCCGACGCCCTGGCCATGGTCGGCACCGGCCTCGAGGACGCCGCCGCCGTGTTCCAGCGCCAGGGAGTGCGCCTGGGCGTCCGGGAGATCGTGGACCGGCTCATCGCCCGGGTCGCGGCGCGCACCCGGGAACGGGTCGTGTACAAGGAGGGGGCGCAGGACCTGGTCGCCGCCCTGCGCGAACGCGGCGTGCCCCTGGCCCTGGTCACGAGCAGCGAGGCGCCCCTGGCCGAGGTCGTCCTCGACGCCTTCGGCGGCCCGGGCGTCTTCGACGTCGTCGTCACCGGGGACCTCGGCCACCCGGCCAAGCCGGCCCCCGACCCGTACCGGATCGGCGCCGCCGGGCTCTCCGAGCGCGCCGGGCGGCCGCTGCCGCCCGCCGGCATGGTCGCCGTCGAGGACTCCCGCACGGGCATCCGCTCGGCCACCGCCGCGGGGATCTTCACCGTGGGCGTGCCCAACATGGTCCCGCTCGACGACGCCGGCGCGGACCTCGTGCTGCCGAGCCTCGCCGGCGTGGCACCCGGGGACCTCGGCCGGCTCGTGGCCGGGGCCCGCGCGTGAGCCGCACCCGCACCGAGGGCATCCCCCTGGGCAGGATCGGCGGGGTGCCCGTGACCCTGTCCTGGACGTGGTTCGTGATCGCCGCGGTCACCGTGCTCCTCTACACGCCCGTCCTCATGGAGGCCTACCCCCGGCTCGGGGCGCTCAACTACGCCGCGTCCCTCGGCTTCGCCCTGACCCTGGCCCTGTCCGTGCTGCTGCACGAACTCGCCCACGCCTGGACGGGCCGGGCCTTCGGCTGGCCCACCAGCCGGATCGTGCTGAGCCTGCTCGGCGGCCACACCCACTTCGGGGCCGTGCGCAGCACCCCCCTGGCCTCCGCCGCGGTCTCGCTGGCCGGACCCGCCGTCAACCTCGCGCTCGGCCTGGCCGGGTGGGCGCTGCTGCGCACCGGGGAGCCCGCACCGACACTGGGCTGGGTGCTGCTCGACCTCACCACGTGGGCGAACCTCATCGTGGGCGTCTTCAACGTCCTGCCCGGCCTCCCGCTGGACGGCGGCCGCGTGGTCGAGGCCCTGGTCTGGGCGCTCACGGGCCGCGAGCAGCACGGCACGGTGGTGGCGGCCTGGACGGGCCGGCTGCTCGCCGTGGGGTTCGTCGCCGGAACCGCGGCCACCGGCCTGTGGCGCCAGCCGGTCGCCCTCGTGCTCGTGGTCCTCATCGCCGGCTTCATGTGGCAGGGCGCCGGCGCCTCCCTGCGCGGGGCGGCCGTCCTGTCCCGCGTGCACGGTGTCACCGCCGCCGCCCTCGCCGAGCCCGCCGTGGCGGTGCCCGCCGCCGCCTCCCTGGCCCACACCGACCGGGTGGTCACCGACCACCTCGCCCGCGCCGGCGGGCCGGGCGGCCCGGTCCCGCACGTGCTGGCGGTCGCCTCGGACCGGCAGGTGGTGGGGCTGCTCGTGCCGGCCGCCGCCGATGCCGTGCCGGCGGACCGGCGGGCGGAGACCCCCCTGACGTCCGTGCTGCAGCACCTGCCGGCCGACGCGGTGCTCGACGCCGGGCTGCGCGAGGAGTCGCTGCTGCGGGCGGTCGCCGCCCGGGAGTACCCCCACTACGTGGTGATGGGACCCGACGGCGCCCTCCTGGGGGTGCTGCGCAGCGCGGCCCTCGAGCACCTGCTGGCCGGCTGAACCCCGGCACCCGCCACGTCCGCGGCAGCCCGCGCCACGGTGACACAATGGGGGAGGACCCCGGGCCGGCGGAGCCTCCGCCGGCCCCCGCACGACCAGACCAGACCACGCCCTGCCCCGAGAGTGAGCCGATGACCGGAACCGCTGACCAGACCGCCGCCCCCACGCCCGCGTCCCCGCGGGGCGCCGCCAACCGGCGCGGGCCCTTCCGGGCCGGGGAGCGCGTGCAGCTGACCGACGAGCGCGGGCGGATGAACACGGTCACGCTCGCGGAGGACGGCGCGTTCCACTCCCACCGCGGGGTGCTCAGCCACGGCGAGCTCATCGGCCACCCGGAGGGCACCGTGGTCGAGAACTCGGCCGGGTTCCGCTACCAGGCCCTGCGCCCGCTGCTCAAGGACTTCGTGCTGTCCATGCCGCGCGGCGCCGCGGTGGTCTACCCCAAGGACGCCGGCCAGATCGTCACGATGGCCGACATCTTCCCCGGCGCCCGCGTGGTCGAGGCCGGCGTCGGCTCCGGCGCCCTGTCCATCTCCCTGCTGCGCGCGGTGGGCGACGAGGGCCGCCTGCACTCCTTCGAGCGGCGGGCGGAGTTCGCCGACATCGCCCGCGGCAACGTGGAGACCATGTTCGGCGGCCCCCACCCCGCGTGGCAGATCAGCATCGGGGACCTCGCCGAGGAGCTCGGCGAGCACGAGGAGCCCGGCTCCGTGGACCGCGTGGTCCTCGACATGCTCGCCCCGTGGGAGTGCCTCGACGCCGTGGCCACGGCCCTCGCCCCGGGCGGGGTGGTCATGTGCTACGTCGCGACCGTCACCCAGCTCTCCCGCACCGCCGAGGCGATGCGCGCCGACGGCCGGTACACCGAGCCCGACGCCTCCGAGACCATGGTCCGCGGCTGGCACGTCGAGGGCCTGGCCGTGCGCCCCGACCACCGCATGGTCGCCCACACCGGCTTCCTGCTCTCCGCGCGCCGGCTCGCCGACGGCTCCGAGCGGCTGGCCCCCAAACGACGGGCCTCCAAGTCCGAGTACAGCCAGGAGGACCTGGACACCTGGACCCCCGTGGCCCTCGGCGAGCGCGACGTCACCGACAAGAAGCTGCGCCGCGCCGGCCGCGACGCCCTGGGCCTGGCCGAGCGAGCCGCCCGCGCGACCGCGCCGGACACCGTCCCCGGGACCACGCCCCCGCCGGCATCCGCTCCCGAGGCGGCTCCCGGGACCGGGGCGCCCGAGCACCCCGACGAGGAGCGCCCGTGAACGAGACCTCCCCGCAGCAGACCGCCGGCCCGGCCGACGCCGAGCAGACCCGCCGCGCCCTCGTCAACGCCCAGCGGCAGGTCAACATCCTGCGCGACCAGAAGCGCGCCCTGGACAAGCAGCTCGCGACCGCCGGGACGCAGAACCAGAAGCTCGTCCGGCTCCTCGATGCCACCCGCACCGAGATCGCCCAGCTCAAGCGCGCCCTCGAGAACGACCTCGTCCCGCCGCTGAGCCAGGGCACCGTCCTGCAGGTCAACCCCGGGCGCGCCCCCGTCGGCGAGCAGACGGGCACCGGGCCCGCCGTCACCGACCGCACCCTCGACGTCCTCGTCGCCGGCCGCCGCATGCGCGTGGCCCTCAGCCCGCTCGTGAGCTTCACCGCCTGCGAGCCCGGCCGGCAGGTCCTCCTCGACCAGAACTACACCGTCGGCGCCGTCCTCGACTACGAGCAGACCGGCGAGATCGCCACCGTCAAGGAGATCGTCGACCACGACCGCGTCCTCACCGTCGGGCGCTCCGACGAGGAGCGCGTCCTGCTGCTCTCCGGGCTCCTGCGCCGCAGCCGTCCCGAGATCGGCGACGCCGTGTCCATCGACCACCGCACCGGCTTCGCCCTCGAACCCATCGAGCGCTCCGACGTCGAGCAGCTCGTGCTCGAGGAGGTCCCCGACGTCTCCTACGACGACATCGGCGGCCTCGGCCCCCAGATCGAGCAGATCCGCGACGCCGTCGAGCTGCCCTTCGTCCACCCCGAGCTCTACCGCGAGCACGGGCTCACCCCGCCCAAGGGCATCCTCCTCTACGGTCCTCCCGGCAACGGCAAGACCCTCATCGCGAAGGCCGTCGCCCGCTCCCTCGCCGAGCGCGCGGCGGACCGCGCCGGGCGCGGCAGGGCCCTGGGCTACTTCCTCAACATCAAGGGTCCCGAGCTGCTGGACAAGTACGTGGGGGAGACCGAGCGGCAGATCCGCTCCATCTTCCTGCGCGCCCGCGAGCAGGCGGCCCGCGGCATCCCCGTGGTCGTGTTCTTCGACGAGATGGACTCCCTGTTCCGCACCCGCGGCTCCGGGCTGTCCTCGGACGTGGAGACCACCATCGTCCCGCAGCTGCTCACCGAGATCGACGGCGTGGAGCGCCTCGACAACGTCATCGTCATCGGCGCCACCAACCGCGAGGACATGATCGACCCCGCGGTGCTGCGCCCGGGCCGGCTCGACGTCAAGATCCGCATCGACCGCCCGGACGCCGAGGGCGCGGCCGAGATCCTCAGGCTCTACGTCACCGAGGACCTGCCCCTGCGCCAGGACGAGGTCGACACCGCCGGCTCCCGCACCGGGGCCGTCGCCGCCCTCGTCGACGCCGCCGTCGCCCGGATGTACCAGAAGAGCCCCGGCACGCAGTTCCTGCACCTGAGCTACCGGGACGGCACCGAGGAGACCCTCTACTTCAGCGACTTCACCTCCGGTGCGGTCATCCGCAACGTCGTGGACCGGGCCAAGAAGCAGGCCATCAAGGACCTGCTCACCACCGGCGTCCGCGGCCTGGGCCGCGAGCACCTGGTCCGGGCGGTGGACGAGGAGTTCCACGAGCAGCAGGACCTGCCCAACACCTCCAACCCGGAGGACTGGGCCCGCATCTCCGGGCGCCGCGGCGACACCATCACGGACCTGCGCGTGGTCCTGCACCGCGACCCGCACCCGGCCGGACCCGGCGAGCGCCACGCCCAGGCACCGGCCGGCCCGGTCCCGGGGGAGGGACCCGCATGAGCGTCCGCCGCGTCATGGGCGCCGAGACCGAGTTCGGCGTGCTCGCCAACGGCAACCCCCGTGCCAACGCCACCGTGCTCTCCAGCCAGGTGGTCACCACCTACGCCGCCCTCGTGCGGCGCCGTCTCGGCGCGTCCCGCACCGCCGCCGGCTGGGACTACCACGGCGAGACCCCCCTCCAGGACGCCCGCGGCTTCACCGTCCCCCGCGAGCAGGCCGATCCCTCCCAGCTCACCGACGTCGCCCCGGTGCTCACCGCCGAGGAGGTCGCCGCCGAGGCGCTGCGGGAGACCGGCACCCACGCCGAGTCCCTGGACTGGCGGCAGGTCGTGATGAACACCGTCCTGCCCAACGGCGCCCGCCTCTACGTGGACCACTCCCACCCCGAGTACTCCTCCCCGGAGGTCACCACCCCCCGCGACGCCGTCCTCTGGGACGCCGCCGGGGACCGGGTCGCCCTCGACGCGGTCCGGGCGATCGCCGCCAGCGCCGCCGGCACCGGCCTCGACGTCGTGAACCTCTACAAGAACAACACCGACAACAAGTCCGTCTCCTACGGCGCCCACGAGAACTACCTCGTGCCCCGCTCCGTGCCCTTCGCCGCCCTCGCCGCGGGCCTGCTGCCCTTCTTCGCGTCCCGCCAGGTCGTGTGCGGCGCCGGTCGCGTGGGGCTCGGCGACCGGGGCACGCGCCCGGGCTTCCAGATCAGCCAGCGCGCCGACTTCTTCGAGCGCGAGGTCGGCCTCGAGACCACCGTCCACCGGCCCATCGTCAACACCCGTGACGAGCCCCACGCCGAGCGCACCCACCACCGGCGCCTGCACGTCATCATCGGCGACGCCAACCTCTCGCACACCTCGAGCCTGCTCAAGTTCGGCACCACCTCCCTGGTCCTGGGCCTGATCGAGGCCGGCGCCGCCCCCGACCTCGCCCTCGCCGACCCGGTGGCCGCCCTGCAGGCGATCAGCCACGATCCGGGGCTGACCACCACCGTCCTGCTCCGGGACGGCCGGCGGCTCACGGGCGTCCAGCTGCAGCGGTTCTACCTCGAGGCCGCCCGGGCGCACGAGCTCGCGACCGGTGGACCCGACCCGGACACCGCCGAGGTGCTCGGGCTGTGGGAGGAGGTCCTCGACGCCCTCGAGGCCGACCCCCTGTCCCTGGCGGACCGCCTCGACTGGGTCGCCAAGCACGCTCTGCTGCTGGGCTACCGCGAGCGCGACGGTCTCTCCTGGGAGGACCCGCGCCTGACGCTGATCGACCTGCAGTACGCGGACGTGCGCCCGGAGAAGGGGCTGCACCACCGGCTGGTCGCGGCCGGCCGGATGCGCACCCTCTTCACCGCGGAGGAGGTCGAGCGCGCGGCGGGCCTGCCCCCCGACGACACCCGGGCGTGGTTCCGGGGCCGGCTGGTCACCCGCTTCCCCGACGACGTCCTCACGGCCAACTGGGACTCGGTCTCGCTCACCCTGCCCGGGGTCCGCCGCGGCGCGCGGATCACGATGCCCGAGCCGCTCGAGCTGACCCGGGAGGACGTCGACCCCCTGCTGTCCGCAGCGCCCGACGCGGAGCACCTCGTCCGCGCCCTCGCCGCCGCCCGTCCCGCCCTCGTGCACACCGGCTCCCTCGGCTGAGCACCCCGACCACCGAACCCCAGGAGGACCCTCTCATGGCCCAGGAACGCATCTTCGGCACCGGCGCCCAGCGCCGCGAGGAGACCGAGCTCCCCGAGCCCGGCGCCCCCGCCCCCACGACCCCCACCGCCCAGTCGCAGGCCAGCACCGGCAGCACCGACGACCTGCTCGCCGAGATCGACGGCGTGCTCGAGTCCAACGCCGAGGAGTTCGTGAAGGGCTTCGTCCAGAAGGGCGGCCAGTAGCCCCCATGGACCGCAGGATCTACGGGGTCGAGACCGAGTTCGGCATCACCCACAGCGCCCCGGGCGCCCGTCCGCTCAGCCCGGAGGAGGCCGCGCGCACCCTCTTCCGCCCCGTCGTGGCCTGGGGCCGGTCCTCGAACGTGTTCCTGCCCAACGGCGGGCGCCTCTACCTGGACGTCGGCTCCCACCCCGAGTACGCCACCGCGGAGTGCGCCACGCTCGAGGACCTCGTCGCCCAGGACAAGGCCGGCGAGTTGATCGTCGACGACCTCCGGCGGCAGGCCCAGGACGCCCTGGGGGAGCAGGAGGTGGCCGGGCAGCTGTACCTGTTCAAGAACAACGTCGACTCGCGCGGCAACTCCTACGGCTCCCACGAGAACTACCTGATCGCCCGGCGCACCGAGTTCGCCCGGCTCGTGCAGATCCTCATCCCGTTCCTGGTCACCCGCCAGCTCCTCGTCGGCGCCGGCAAGGTGCACCCCACCGGGCCCGAGGACTTCGGCGCCGTGCGCATGGGGGACGCCGCCGGGGCGCCGAGCTACTCCTTCTCCCAGCGCGCCGACCACATCTGGGAGGGCTCGTCCTCGGCCACGACCCGCTCCCGGCCCCTCATCAACACCCGGGACGAGCCGCACGCGGACGCCGAGCACTACCGCCGGCTGCACGTCATCGTGGGCGACTCGACGATGTCCCAGACCACCACCGCGCTGCGGATCGGGACGACCGACCTCGTGCTGCGGATGATCGAGGCCGGACAGATCCTGCCCGACCGCACCATGGTGGACCCGGTGCGGTCGCTGAGGGAAGTCTCCCACGACCTCACCGGCACCCGCCCGGTGGCGCTGGCCGACGGCACCCGCCGCTCCGCCCTGGACCTGCAGCGCGAGCACCTGGAGGCCGTGCGCCGGTTCGTGGACCGCGAGGGCGCCCACCACGACCGGGTGCCGTGGGTGCTGGACCTGTGGGAGCGGACCCTGGACGCCGTGGCCCGCCAGGACGCCTCGGCCGTCGACACCGAGATCGACTGGGCGATCAAGAAGAAGCTCCTCGACGGCTACGCCGCCCGCGACGGCCTGGACCTCTCGTCGCCCCGGATGGCGCAGCTGGACCTCGCCTACCACGACACGGCCCCGGAACGGGGGCTGTTCAACCTCCTGCAGCGCCGGGGACGGGCGGCGACATTCGTCCCGGACGACCGGGTCCGGGAGGCCGCCCGGACCCCGCCCGCCACCCGGGCCGCCGTGCGCGGCCGGTTCATCGACGCGGTCGTCGCGTCCGGGCACAACTACACCGTCGACTGGGTGCACCTGAAGGTCAACGACCGCAGCCAGCGCACGGTGCTGTGCAAGGACCCGTTCGCCGTGCACCACCCCGAGGCCGACGCCCTGGTGGCCGGTCTCGGCGAGCGCGACGCCGCGGGGGACGCCCCCGTGGTCTGAGACCCCGACGGGAGCGCCGGACGCTCCCCGTCCAGTCAACGCCCAGCGCCCTGCACTAGGCTGGCCGCCGTCCCGCCCCGTGCCGTCCGACATCACCGCCCCACCCGGCCCGACCCCTGAGGAAGCAACCCGTGCGAAAGACCCTGACCACCTCCGGTGCCGCCCTGACCCTGGCGCTCGTCCTCGCGGGCTGCTCCGGGCCCGGCGTCGACTCCGTGGAGCTCAGCAACGAACCGGACCCGGGCACGGCCCCGTCGGTCACCTTCGAGACCCCGCTCAACGCCGAGGAGGCCGGGGCGAAGGAGCTGCGCGAGGGCGAGGGCGAGGAGATCGCCGAGGGCGACACCATCCTCCTGCAGGCCGCGCTCTTCAAGGGCTCCGACGGCACCTCCATCGGCGAGACCTACTCCCGCGGCGCCGGCCAGGTGCTCCAGCTCGAGCAGGAGCTCAAGGATCAGATCCCGGAGATGTACGACGCGCTCGTGGGCGCCAAGGAGGGCGCGATCATCGCGTACTCGTCCCCGGAGACCGCCGGGGCCGCCGGCGACGAGTCGACCTCCGTGGAGGTCTACGAGGTCGTGCGGAAGATCCCCACCGAGATCGACGGCGAGATGCAGGACAGCCCCCGGGGTCTGCCGGAGATCACCGAGAACGACGAGGGCGTGCCCGCCGTGGCGAAGCCGGAGGGCAAGGCCCCCGAGAAGCTCGTCTCCGAGTACCTCATCGAGGGCGACGGCGAGGAGGTCGCCGCGGGCGACACGGTCATCGCGCACTACGTGGGCGTGAAGTGGTCCGACGGCGAGACCTTCGACTCCTCCTACGAGAACGGCGCCCCCGCCTCCTTCCCGCTCGACAACGTCATCGAGGGCTGGCAGGAGGGCCTCGAGGGCATGAAGGAGGGCTCCCGCGTGGTCCTCTCCGTGCCCGTGGGCCAGGCCTACGGCACGGAGAAGGAGCTGGGGAAGGACTCCGACTACCCGGCCGGCAGCCTGCTCTTCGTCGTCGACATCCTGGCGGCCGTGGACACCCCCGAGGCGCCGGCCGCGGAGGAGCCCTCCGCCTCGCCGTCCCCCTCCGCGACCGGGGAGTAGCCCCCGGTCGGCTAAGGTGGCCCGGTGGGGCGCGAGGCCCCGCGGGGACCTCGCACCCCACCTTCCCGACGACGACCCGTCGACGACCCGACGAACAGGAGCACCCATGTCCTTCGGAGAGCGCAAGCTCGACCGCAGCAAGCCCGAGATCGACTTCCCCGAGGGGGAGGCCCCCACCGAGCTCGTCATCACGGACCTCGTGGAGGGCACCGGCGCCGAGGCGACCCCCGGCAAGCAGATCTCCTGCCACTACGTGGGCGTGACGTTCTCGGCCGGCGAGGAGTTCGACGCCTCCTGGAACCGCGGCCAGCCCCTCGACTTCACCGTGGGCATCGGCCAGGTCATCGAGGGCTGGGACAAGGGCCTGCTCGGCATGAAGGTCGGCGGCCGCCGCCGGCTGGAGATCCCCTCGGACCAGGCCTACGGCTCCCGCGGAGCCGGCGGGGTCATCGGCCCGGACGAGGCCCTGATCTTCGTGGTGGACCTCGTGGACGTGCGCTGAGGACCCACCCGATGGCAGCCCGATCGACGGAGCGGCTTCTCAACCTGCTCATCGCCCTGGTCTCCCGCGAACGCGGGTACACCCGCGCCGAGCTCCGGGAGGCCGTTCCGTCGTACGCGGAGTCCGCGTCCGACGAGGCGTTCGAGCGCATGTTCGAGCGCGACAAGGCGGAGCTGCGCGACCTCGGCTACCCCATCGAGGAGGTCTCCGAGGACCCCCTGTTCCCCGACGACACGCACGGCCACCGCTACCGGATCCCGCGGGGATCCTTCACCCTCCCGCCCCTGCAGTTCACGGCGGAGGAGTCCGCGGTGCTCGCCCTGGCGGCCAACGCCTGGACGGACGCCTCCCTCGGCGAGCTCGCCCACCGCGCCCTGCGCAAGCTCGAGCCCGCCATCGGCGGCCTGCCGGAGGACGACGCCCCGCCGCTGCTGCAGCCCACCCTCACCGCCCACGAGCCGTCCTTCGAGCCGCTGCTCTCGGCCGTGGTGCGCCACCGCGAGGTGCGCTTCGACTACCTGGCCCGCAGCACCGACCAGCTCACCACCCGGCGGCTGAGGCCGTGGGGGATCGGCTCCCGCTACGGCAACTGGTACGTGGTCGGCTGGGACCTCGACCGCAAGGACTCCCGCACGTTCCGGCTCTCGCGGATCATGTCCGACGTCACGGTCACCCGCAGGGAGTTCGACCCGCCCGAGAACTTCTCCATGAACGAGTCGCTGTCCCACATGGTCTCCCACGCCCCCGCGCGCACCGTGGAGGTCCTCGCCCGGCCCGGCCACGCGCACATGCTGCGCCGCATGGCCTCCCGGCAGGAGCCGGGCGTCGGGGCCGGGTACGGCGTCGAGCGCTGGGACCGGCTGCACATCCCCTTCGCGGAGACCGAGATCCTCGCCGAGGAGATCGCCGCGGCCGGCCCCGGCGTCGTCGTGCCCCGGGACGGGGACGGCACCGCGCCCACGATGCAGGCCGAGGTGCGCGCCGCCGTGGAGCGCCGGCTGCGCAGCGCCGAGTCGGCCGTGGCACGGTTCCGCGGGGTGCAGGTCGACTGGAGCCTCAAGTCCCGCAAGGGCACGCGCAACAAGCTCTCCACCGCGGACCACCTCTCGCGGCTGCTCGAGATCGTCCGCTGGGTCTACGCCCACCAGGGCGCGGAGCTCGAGGAGACCGCCCGCCGGTTCGGGATCACCGACCAGGAGCTGATCGCGGACCTCAACACCCTGTTCGTGTGCGGCAAGCCCGGGCACATGCCGGACCAGCTGATCGACGCGTCCTGGGACGACGGCCACGTCTACCTCTCCAACGCGGACGAGCTCTCCGACCCCGTGCGCCTCACGCAGCCGGAGGCCTCCGCGCTGCTCGTGGGACTGCAGACGCTGCGCACGGTGCCCGGCGGGGACTCCGAGGCGGTGGCGTCCACGATCGCGAAGGTCGCCGGGGCCGCGGGGGACGCCGGGGTGCTCGCCAACGCGGTGGGCGCCCGCCCCATCACGGACACCCCCGCGCCCGCCCTCACCGACGTCATGGCGGCGGTGCGCCACGCCGTGGAGCAGCGCCGCCGGATCCGGATCCGCTACGTGGTCCCCTCCCGCGACGAGCTCACGGAGCGGGTCGTCGACCCGGTCCAGGTGTTCTCCTCCAACACCCACTGGTACGTGCGCGCCTGGTGCCTCGACGCCGAGGGGATGCGCAACTTCCGGCTGGACCGGATCTCCGCCGTCGAGGACGCCGGCCCGGCGGGGGAGCGTCCCGCCGCCCAGGAGGCCGCCGCCGCGTCCCCGCCCGCCCCCGGCACCCCGGACACCGTGGAGGTCGTGCTCGTCACCGACCGGCGCAGCCGGTGGATCGCCGACCAGTACCACGCGACCCGCACCGCCGTGGTCCGGGTCCCCGGCGGCGCCCGCACCGGGCCGGCTGCCGACCACGAGGCCGCGCTCATCGGGTTCCAGACGGTCGAGGCCGTGTGCGCGCTCGTCACCCGCTACGGCGGCCAGCTCGCCGTGATCGGGCCCGACGACGTCGTGGCGCAGGTGGAACTCTGGGTGAACTCTGCGCTCCGGGCCTACGGGACGTCCGAGCCGGCCTGATCCGCCCGCCTATACTGGAGGACATGCTCTGGTGGTCCTGGGTCCTGCTGTGGACGGTCCTCGTCCTGCTCGGCGCGGCATTCCTCGGACTGATGCTGTGGCGTCTGGCGAAGACCTTCTTCGTGCTGCTCCGGGACACCGAGACGGTGGCCGGGGAGTTCGCCCAGCGCTGGGACGACGCGGCCGCCGGGGTGCAGCGACCCGTCCGGACCGCACCGGATCCGGCCCTCTTCACCCCGGTGGGGCAGGCCCTGGCCGACTACCGGGCCGGCCGCGACCAACGAGAAACCGCCCGTCTGAGACGCCGCATGGAGCGCAAGGACCGCATGGGCCAGCCGCAGCGGATCAGCGACATCCGCCGGGCTGAACGGAAAGGAACGTCCAATGTTCGGTAGGCTCTTCGACAGCCCCTTCATGATCCTGATCATCCTGCTGGTGATCGTGCTGCTGTTCGGCGCGCCCAAGCTCCCGGGCATGGCCCGCAGCCTCGGCCAGTCGCTGCGCATCTTCAAGTCCGAGGTCAAGGAGATGAAGAAGGACGACCAGCCGGACGGTTCGGACGTGGTCATCGACGGCAAGCCCGTGGAGAGCGGCCAGGACGTGACCCCGGACCGGGCCCCCGGCGCCTCCGGCACGGACGCCCCGCGCGACCCCGAGCAGCGCCCCGGCCGCCCTCCGGCCTGACCCCGCCCCGCTCCGCCCACCTCCTCCGTCCCGATCCTCCGCGCCGCCACCGAGCGGTCCGCGCCCCCGGCCCGGGGAACGGATCGCCCGATCGGCCCCGGCGCACCGTGCGGCCCCGACGTCCCGAAGGTCCCCATGTCCTCGCAGTCCCCCCGCGGACCCCAGAAGCGCCGGACGGCGCGCAAGGCCAATCCGCAGGCGCAGATGGCCCTGGCCGAGCACCTGCGGGAGTTGCGCAACCGGCTGATCAAGTCCGCGGTGGCCACCGTCCTGGGCATGGTCGGCGGCTTCTTCCTGTACGTCCCGTTCATGGCCTACATCACGGAGCCCCTGCAGCGACTGGCCCGGGCGGAGGGCAGCGAGGCCTCCATCAACTACTCGGCCGTGGGCTCGTCCTTCAACATCATGGTGGAGGTGTCCCTGGTGCTCGGCCTGGTCCTGGCCAGCCCCGTGTGGCTCTACCAGCTCTGGGCGTTCGTGACCCCGGCCCTGCACCGGAGCGAGCGCCGCTACGCGGTCGGCTTCCTGGTCGCGGCCGTCCCGCTCTTTCTGGGCGGGATCGCGGTCGCCGTGCTCACCCTGCCCACGGCCGTCTACGCCCTCACCGCGTTCACCCCGGCGGGCGGCACCAACTTCATCTCCGCTGACGTGTACCTGCGGTTCTTCCTCCAGCTGATCCTGACCTTCGGCGTGGCGTTCGTGCTGCCGGTGTTCCTGGTCGGCCTGAACATGCTCGGCGTGCTCTCCGGACGGACGGTGCTCAAGAGCTGGCGGATCGTCGTGGTCCTCGTGATGGTCGTCTCCGCGATGGCCGCCCCGGGGCCCGACCCGATGACGATGTTCTACCTCGCGGTGCCGCTGCTCACGCTCTTCTTCGTGGCGGTCGGGCTGTGCCTGCTCCTCGACCGCCGGCGGGCCCGGAAGGAGGCCCGCCTCGCGGCGGGCACGGGCGCCGCGGCGGACGTCGCGACCCCCGCCGACGAGCTCGAGCACCTGGGCCGCGACCCCGAGGACTGATCGGCTCGGCCCGTCGCGAACGGGCCTCCGGCGGACCCGAGCACGGCCGGGCCGAGCAGTAGGGTGGACGCATGTCCTCCTACGCCGATCGATACCTGGCCGCCAAGCAGCGGGCCGCCCACGCGAGGACCGAGCTCGCCGTGTTCCAGCACCGGCTCGAGTTCGAGATGGACGACTTCCAGGCGACCGCCTGCGGGGCCCTCGAGGAGGGCCGCGGGGTGCTCGTGGCCGCGCCGACGGGCGCCGGCAAGACCGTGGTGGGGGAGTTCGCCGTCCACCTGGCCCTGTCCCGCGGGCAGAAGGCCTTCTACACGACGCCCATCAAGGCGCTCAGCAACCAGAAGTTCCACGAGTTCTCCCGGGCCTTCGGCGCCGAACGGGTCGGCCTGCTCACCGGGGACACCTCCGTGAACTCCGAGGCGGACGTCGTGGTGATGACCACCGAGGTCCTGCGCAACATGCTGTACGCGGACTCGCCCACCCTGCTGAACCTGGGCTTCGTGATCATGGACGAGGTGCACTACCTCGCCGACCGCTTCCGGGGCGCCGTGTGGGAGGAGGTCATCATCCACCTGCCGGACAGCGTCCAGCTGGTCTCCCTGTCCGCGACCGTCTCCAACGCCGAGGAGTTCGGGGCGTGGCTGGACACCGTGCGCGGCGACACGGACGTGGTCGTCTCCGAGCACCGGCCGGTCCCGCTGTGGCAGCACGTGCAGGTGGGCGGGCGGCTGCTCGACCTCTTCGTGGACGACACCACGGTCGAGGAGGCCGCCGAGCGGCTCGGCGGCCCCGGCCAGGACGAGCCCGAGGTCAACCCCGAGCTGCTCCAGCTCGCCCGCGCCGAGCACCCGCGCGGCGGCCGCAGGGGTGGTCGCGGCCCCGGCGGCCGGTCCCGCGACCGGTTCTCACGCCGCAACGGCGGCGAGGGCAACCGGCCGAGCCCCGAGACGCGCCGGGTGTCCCGGCCGCAGCTGATCCGCCGCCTCGACGCCGAGGGGCTGCTGCCCGTCATCACCTTCATCTTCTCCCGCGCCGGGTGCGACGCCGCCGTGCAGCAGTGCGTCGCCGCGGACATCCGGCTGACCACCGAGAAGGAGCAGCAGACCGTCCGTGCCCGGGTGGCCGAGACCGCCGCCTCCCTCGAGGCCGCGGACCTCAACGTCCTCGGCTTCTACGAGTGGCGCGACGGCCTCCTGCGCGGCGTGGCCGCCCACCACGCGGGAATGCTGCCCGCCTTCAAGGAGCTCGTGGAGCAGCTGTTCGCCGACGGGCTCGTCAAGGCGGTCTTCGCCACGGAGACCCTGGCGCTGGGCATCAACATGCCGGCCCGCTCCGTGGTGCTCGAGAAGCTCGACAAGTTCAACGGCGAGTCCCGGGTGGACATCACACCGGGGGAGTACACCCAGCTCACCGGTCGCGCCGGGCGCCGGGGGATCGACGTCGAGGGCCACGCGGTGGTGCTGTGGCAGCCCGGGATGGACCCGCACGCCGTCGCGGGTCTCGCCTCCAAGCGCACGTACCCCCTGAACTCGAGCTTCCGGCCCACCTACAACATGTCCGTGAACCTGGTGGCCCAGTTCGGTGCCCGCCGCTCCCGCAAGATCCTCGAGTCGTCCTTCGCCCAGTTCCAGGCCGACCGCTCCGTGGTGGGCCTGGCCCGCCGGGTCCGCTCCCAGGAGGAGTCCCTCAAGGGCTACGAGGAGGCCATGACCTGCCACCTCGGGGACTTCACCGAGTACGCCGCCCTGCGCCGGGAGCTCAACGACCTCGAGCGCGCCGAGGAGAAGGCCGGCTCCCGGCGGCGCCGCTCGGACGCCGTCGCGTCCCTGCACGACCTGCTGCCCGGGGACGTCGTGGAGATCCCGCGCGGGCGCAACGCCGGCTACGCCGTGATCCTGTCCACCGACCCCAACCGGGACGACCCCCGCCCCTCGATCCTCACACTGGACCACCAGCTGCGCCGGGTGGGGGCACAGGACCTGGACGGGCCCCTCGAGCCGGTCTCCCGGATCCGGATCCCGAAGCACTTCACGGGCAGGACGCCCAAGGAGCGGCGCGACCTCGCCTCGTCCGTGCGCAACGCCCTGCACGAGCACCGGCCCCCGCGGGGCGGCGGCCGGGGGCACACCATCCAGTTCGACCGCGGCACCAGCGCGGCCGAGCGGCGCATCACGGAGGTCCGCAAGGCCCTGCGCGGGCACCCCTGCCACGGCTGCTCGGACCGTGAGAGCCACGCCCGGTGGGCGGAGCGCTGGTGGACGCTGCGCCGGGACACCGACGGGCTGCTGCGCCAGATCGAGAGCCGCACCAACACCATCGCCAAGACCTTCGACCGCGTCTCCCGGGTGCTGGGCTCCTTCGGCTACCTCGAGACCCTCCCGGACGGGGAGGTCCGGCCGACCCGCGCCGGCGAGCAGCTGCGGCGGATCTACGGGGACCGGGACCTGCTCCTCGCGCTGAGCCTGCGCGACGGCGTCCTCGACGGCCTCGACCCCGCCGCCACCGCGGGGCTCGTGACTCTGCTCGTCTACCAGGCCAAGCGCGAGGAGCAGGGGATCCAGCCCGTCCTCCCGTCCGCCGCCATGGACCGTGCCGCGCAGATCGTGGTGCGCAACTGGTCCCGGCTCACCGACCGCGAGCAGGAGCACCACCTCCCGGCCACCGCGGAGCCGGATTTCGGCCTCGTGGAGCCGATGTACCTCTGGGCGCGCGGCGCCGTCCTGAGCACGGCCCTGTCCGGCACGGAGCTCGCCGCCGGCGACTTCGTGCGCTGGGCGAAGCAGGTGATCGACATGCTCGACCAGCTCGCGGGGATCGACCTCCTCGACGCCGACACGCGCACCCAGTGCCAGCGCGCCATCGCGCTGGTGCGCCGCGGCGTCGTGGCCCACTCCGCGTTCGAGGACTGAGCGGCGCCACCACTGCAGCTCCGCCACCCTCCGCCCGCCCGACCGACCCGAACAGGAGACCTGTGAGCGCCACCGTCCCCGCCCGTCCCGTCCTCTACCGCAACGGCTCCGTCTACAGTCCCGCCGACCCGTTCGCCACCGCCCTGCTGGTCGACGGCGCCCGCGTCGCCTGGGTCGGCTCCGAGGAGGCCGCGCGGTCCCTGCAGGATTCCTCCATGGACGTGGTCGACCTCGACGGGCGGCTGCTGGCCCCGGGGTTCGTGGACTCGCACGTGCACGTGACGGAGACCGCCCTGGCGCTGTCCACCCTCGACCTCACCGCGGCCGGGTCCCTGCACGAGGTGCTCGACGCCGTGGCCGGTGCCGCGCGCACGGGCCACGGCCCGGTCCTCGGCTCCGGCTGGGACGAGTCCGTGTGGCCGGAGCGCCGGGCGCCGACGGCCGAGGAGCTCGACCGGGCCGCCGGGGGGCGCGAGGTCTACCTGACGCGGATCGACGTCCACTCCGGGGTGGTGTCCTCGGCCCTGGCCCGGCGACTGGGCCTCGCCGGCGTCGAGGGGTGGCTCGGCGACGGCCGGGTCGAGAACCTGGCCCACGACCGCGTGCGCGCCGCGGCCCTCGGCTTCGACGCCGGGCGCCGCGCCGAGCTGCACCGGCTGGCCCTGCGGCACGCCGCGTCCCAGGGCTACGTGGCCCTGGCCGAGGCCAACGCCGAGCAGGTGGCCCCGTTCGAGGACCTCGTCCAGCTGACGGCCCTCGCCAACCACGGGATCGGCGCGGAGGGCCCCACCCCCCGGGTGGTGCCCTACCGGGGAGAGCTCGCGGCCACGGCACAGGAGGCGAGGGCGGTGGTGGAGCGGTTCGACACCGCCCTGGCGCACCTGCTCGGACGGGCCGTGGACCGGCGGGAGTCGCTCGTGGGGCTCGCCGGCGACCTGTGCGTCGACGGCGCCCTGGGCTCTCGCACCGCCGCCCTGCGCGCGCCCTACGCCGACGCCCCGGACGATCTGGGCGACCGCTACCTCGACGCCGAGGCCGTGGCGGCCCACCTCGCCGCGACCACGGAGGCCGGCCTGCAGGGCGGTTTCCACGTCATCGGGGACGCCGGGATGGACATCGTCCTCGACGGCCTCGACCGCGCCGAGGAGCTCGTGGGGGAGCGCGCCCTGCACAGCGCGGGCCACCGACTGGAGCACGCCGAGATGATCGATCCCGAGGGGATCGAACGGCTCGCCCGCCACGCCGTGACCGTCTCCGTGCAACCGGGGTTCGACGCCGCCTGGGGCGGACCCGGCGGGCTCTACGAGCAGCGTCTCGGCGCCGACCGGGCGGCCGCGATGAACCCGATGGCCTCGTTCTACCGCGCCGGGGTGCCCGTGGCCCTCGGCAGCGACGCCCCCGTGGTGCCGCTGTCCCCGTGGGAGACCGTCCGGGCCTGCCTCCAGCACCACGACCCCGACCAGCGGATCTCCGCGCGGGCCGCGTTCCTCGCCTCCACCCGGGGCGCGTGGCGGGCCGCCCGGCACCCGGACCCCATGCAGGGCCAGCTCGCGCCCGGCACTCCGGCCACGTTCGCCGTCTGGGACGTCGAGACCCTCATGGTGCAGCAGGCCGAGGGGACCGGCTCCGCCTGGAGCACCGACCCGCGCGCCCGCACCCCGCTGCTGCCCGCGCTCGACGGCACGTCCCTGCCCGTGTGCCGCCAGACCGTGCTCGACGGCATGGAGCTGTACCGCTCCGCCGGATTCTGAGCCGCTCGACGCCCCGCCGGGCCGTGCCGGGGGATCTTGGTCGCAGGCACGGGGCAGGATAGGCTGGGCAACTGCTGCCGGGTGGGCTCGCTCGTCCTTAGAAAACAGGCCGGCATCCCCTCAGGGCCGGACTGGTCCGAAGGCGAGGGAGCCTGCCCTGTGGTGCGGCAGGTGAGACCTCGAAAGGAACGACCCGGTGCGCGTACTGACCGTCATCCCCACCTACAACGAACACGAGTCCCTGCCGACCGTGATGGACCGGCTGCGCCAGGCCGTCCCGGACGGGCACGTGCTGGTGGTGGACGACAACAGCCCGGACGGGACCGGCCGGCTGGCCGACGAGATGGCGGCCGCGGACGGGAACATCCACGTCCTGCACCGCACGAGCAAGGAGGGCCTCGGCGCCGCGTACATCGCCGGCTTCCGCTGGGGCCTGGCCCGGGACTACGACGTCCTGGTCGAGATGGACGCCGACTGCTCGCACCAGCCCGAACAGCTCCCGCTGCTGCTGGACGCCGTGGAGCGCGGCGCCGACCTCGCCATCGGATCCCGCTACGTCCCCGGCGGGCGCACGGTGAACTGGCCCCTGCAGCGCCAGCTGCTCTCGCGCGGCGGCAACTTCTACGCCCGCACCCTGCTGGGCTCCCGGATCCACGACATCACCGCCGGCTACCGCGCCTTCCGCCGCGAGACCCTCGAGCGGATCGGCCTCGAGACCGTCGACTCCAAGGGCTACTGCTTCCAGATCGATCTCGGCTGGCGCACCGAGCGGGCCGGCCTGAACGTCGTGGAGGTGCCGATCACCTTCGTGGAGCGCGCCGAGGGGGAGTCCAAGATGAGCCCGGACGTGACCCGGGAGGCCGTCGTGCGCGTCGCCCAGTGGGGCCTCTCCGCCCGGGCGAAGACCCTGGCGGGCAAGCTCACCCGGCGCTGAGCTCCCGGCCGGCGCACCGCCCGGACGCG